>NZ_JBNPNC010000084.1:0-6736 GCF_050314315.1 Desulfovibrio sp. SGI.102
TTAATTTGTATCGCAAACCTTTGCACATGTATGGCTATATATTCAGTAATGCCTGTGCTTCCGTTGTATTTGATCGATGTCCTTCACTGTAAAGAATCGGTGATGGGCATAGGTCTCGCAGCCTTTCCCCTGGTCGCCCTTGCGGTGCGTCCTTTTTCCGGGATGATGTCAGATATGATGGACTGCAAGCGTCTCCTGCTGATTGCTACCACCTGCTGCGCTATCTTTTTCCCTCTGACTTTTATGGCGGCAACGATCTCGCTTTTTATCGGCATACGTTTGTTGCATGGCATAAGCTTTTCCATCATGACCACTTCGCAGGCAACGATGGCAGTCAGCTTTATCCCTGAGAAAAAATTGGGGATGGGGATCGGGGTATTCAGCAGTATGTTGTCGCTGGGGATGATCCTTGGCCCCATGCTGGGCTTGTATGTGACGAACAAATATTCCTATGCCGCTGCTTTTGGCTTGCCCTTTGTCTTTGCCATGCTGGGTACTTTTTTGCAGTTATTCATCACGGCTCCGAAAAAAATACAGGCAGCAAAACACAGAAAGCCTGCCTGGGACATGTTTTTCATGCCGCAAGGCCTCTATGCACTGGCCTCTTTGTTCATTGCAGCCTTCATGCTGGGGATGGTCTCGAATTATACCTCAGTGCTGGCCAGAGACACTGGCATGGATTCCTATGCCAGTGCTTTTTTTCTGCTGATGGGGATAGGGCTCTTGGTGAGCCGTCTGTTCTCCGGCTATATTGTAGATAAAGGCTATCTCGTCATTCTGGTCTGTATGGCGAATCTTGTGGCGCTGGGCGCTGCGTTGCTCCTTACCCGGACGACATCTCCCGTACTTTTTCTGGGATGCGGGGGGCTGCTGGGCATATCTCTGGGGGCTCTTCTGCCCAGCTATCAGACAGTACTTGTATATCTGGCGGACAAGACAAAGCGGGGAGTTGCCAATGCAATGTACTTTATCGGGATGGATAGCGGTATATGTCTTTCCCTCCTGATGGGAGGGATCATCTCTCAGTCATTGGGGATGGATATTGCCTATATGATTGCAGCTTGGGGGCAGCTTGTCTCGCTGGGGATATTCCTCAAATTCGTCGCTCCCCAATATCGGGCTGTGCTTGGTTCCGAATAGGGCGGACAGGCTCTTTTTCTATCCTTCTGCCGCGGGGCGGAGAGGAAGACGGCCTTGGAAGTCGTCCGTATTCACTGACATCCTTTCCCTGCATGGAAGACAGATGCCGGACAAGGATATGCCGCAGCGTGGGAAGATCAGGTACGCCAGGTAACGAAGCATGCAGCAAGGCAAAAAGTCGGCAGGCAAGCAGCTTGGCTTCCTGACGGAAACATGTTCCCAGGCTCAGGCGTATCTCGGCATTCCCCAGACGTTTTTTGGGCAGCAGCAGGCAGAGCACAACGAAAATAGAAGATGCGTCCCACGCAAAGAAGATGCTGGCCGGAACGGCGGGTTGCTGGGTGGGAGTGGCAAGTGCCGTGCGGGTGAGCGGAAGAAGCGGCAGCGGATGGCATTTGAGGCACCTTTTGTACCACCTGTTTGACCCAAATTCGTAAAGGTAGGAAAAACAGGGGATGGGCTGGGCTTGCTGCGCTGCTCGAAACAACCAAAAAAGAAAGGGTTGCGGCTAGTTGCCACAACCCTTGATGTCTTGCTGGTGCCGAGGGCGGGAATCGAACCCGCACGGCGGTTGCCACTACCACCTCAAGATAGCGTGTCTACCAATTCCACCACCTCGGCACAAGTGGAGTGATACAGAAAACAGGGTGGCTTGGCAAGAACTTTTTTGCATTTTTGGAAAAATTTTTTTGAGCAGCCCTGTCGGAAAGGCTGGGGGCTTGCCTTGGGCCCGGCTAACCGGTACACCAAGAAACGGCAAACTTTGCTATTGTTTGGCCTGGAGAAAAACCATGGATGACGGTGTTCGTACTTTTTTACAAAAAACAGGTCCTGTCCTTTGTGTCGATATCGGCAGCGGCACCCAGGATGTCCTTTTGGCCCGTCCGGGACTGGAAGTCCACAACTGGCCACGCTTCGTCCTGCCTTCACCGGCCCGTCTGGCCGCGCAGCGCATTCGTGAGCTGACCCTGCTCAAGCAGCCGGTATGGCTGTACGGTGAAAATATCGGTGGCGGCTTTGGCCTTGCCGTACGTGACCACATCAAGGCGGGTTATGCTGTCTACAGTACCGCCAGTGCTGCCAGCGCCCTGCACGACAACCCTGAAGTCGTCCGCAGCATGGGCGTCCAGGTAGCGGAGCAGTGTCCGGCCGGTGCCGTGCCGGTGCCTCTTTCCGATTATTCCCCGGAATTTTTTGCCGGACTGCTGCGGCAGGCCGGGCTCCCGTTGCCGCATCTGGTACTGGCGGGCTGTCAGGATCATGGTTTTCACCCCAACGGCAACCGCATGGGACGCATGCAGGCCTGGACGGCCCTGCTGCAGGCATCGGCCCTGCCGGCCAACTGGATCTACGAACAGCCGCCGGCGGAATGCACCCGTCTGCTGGCCTTGCAGAAAAAGACTGGCGGCCCGGTGGCGGATACGGGGACCTGTGCCCTGCTGGGCGCCTTGTGCGTGCCGGAAGTCATGAAGCGGAGCTGGCGCGAAGGGATCACCATCATCAATGTGGGCAACAGCCATACGGTGGCGGCGCTGGTCTATCAGGGGCAGGTCCGCGGCATCTACGAGCATCATACCGGCATGCGTACCCTGCAGGAATACCTTGCGGATCTTGAGCAGTTCCGGCGTTCCTGGCTGCCGTGCGAGGAGGTCCTTGCACACGGAGGGCACGGGACGGCATTCGGTCCCTACTGTGAGGAGGCCGGAGGCTACGAACCCACCTATATACTGGGACCGAAGCGGGAATTTTTGCAGGGACAGGGACAGTTCCTGGCCCCGTATGGCGATATGATGCTGGCAGGCTGTTTTGGCCTGCTCTGGGGATGGGCGCACAGGGGCGACGCCGCCGGGCGTTTGTAATTCAAGATGGACAAGCAGCAATAAGGTTTTGACATGGAAGTTTTCGATGCAGCGGAATTGTGGAGCAGGGACCAGATCGAACACACCCAGCTGACGCGCCTCAAGGCCACCGTGGCCCATGTGCGCAAGAGCGAGTTCTATCGCCGCCGTCTGGATGAAGCTGGTGTGACGCCCGAGAGCATCACGTCGCTGGACGACATCCGGCGCATCCCCTTCACCACCAAGCAGGATCTGCGGGACCAGTATCCCACGGGGCTCCTGTGCGTACCGCGCAGCGAGATCGTGCGCATGCACTGCTCCAGTGGTACCACGGGCAGTCCTGTGGCCATCTGCCATACGCAGAACGACATCAATAGCTGGGCCGATCTGATGGCCCGCTGCCTTTATATGGTAGGCGTACGCCGTGACGACGTGTTCCAGAACATGTCCGGTTACGGCCTGTTCACCGGGGGCCTGGGGATCCATTTCGGTGCCGAGCGCTTGGGCTGCATGACCATCCCGGCCGGTCCCGGCAACTCGCGCCGCCAGATCAAGCTGGCCAAGGACTTCAAGACCACGGTCGCCCACATCCTGCCGTCCTATGCGCTCATCCTTGGCGAACATCTGCGCAATATGGGTGAGGACCCGCGCGACTTCCCCCTGCGCATCGCCGTGGTGGGGGCCGAGCCCTATACGGTGGAATTCCGGCGCCGCATCGAAGAACTTTTCGACATGAAGGCCTACAACTCCTACGGCCTCTCCGAGATGAACGGCCCGGGCGTGGCCTTTGAATGCCAGAACCAGAACGGCCTGCATGTCTGGGAAGACGCCTACCTGCCGGAGATTGTGGATCCCAAGACCGGCGAGCCCGTGCCCGACGGCGAGATCGGCGAACTGGTCATGACCTGCCTGTGCCGTCAGGGCATGCCCATCCTGCGTTACCGGACCCGCGACCTGACCCGCTTCCTGCCCGGGGAATGCTCCTGCGGCCGTCATCATCGCCGCATCGACCGCATCCTGGGCCGCGCGGACGACATGTTCATCATCAAGGGCGTCAACGTCTATCCCATGCAGATCGAACAGGTCATCATGACCTTCCCCGAAGTGGGGCAGAACTACTGCATCCTGCTGGAGAACGACGGTATCGGCGACGTCATGCGCGTGCAGGTGGAGATCCGCGACGAGTACTTCGTGGAAGACATGCGCTGCCTGCAGGGCCTGCAGAAGACCATTGCCCAGCGGCTGCGTGACGAGATCCTGGTGACGCCGCGCGTGGAACTGGTGCAGAGTAACAGCCTGCCCAGCAGCGAAGGCAAGGCCGTGCGCGTGTACGACAACCGCGTCAAGAAGTAGCCTGTATGGAAGGATTCATCGCGCTGGTCTCGTTCAGCCTGGCCTATGCGTTCATCGTCCTGCTGGGGCTGATCCTGCTGCTCAACATCCTTGGCCTGCCCGCCAACTGGGTGGTGGTGCTGCTGGTGGTGCTGTGGAAGTTCCTGCACCCGGCCGCCGGGGCCCTGGATGTCTGGTTCTGGATCATGTTCCTGGGCCTGGCTGTCCTGGGCGAGGTGCTGGAAATGGGCGTGCAGGTCATGAATGCCAAACGGCACGGCTCCAGCACGTCCGGCACCGTGGCCGGTATGGTGGGGGCCATCGCCGGGGCCATCTTTCTGGCACCGCTCTTTTTCGGGCTGGGGGCGTTCATCGGGGCTCTGGTGGGCGCCTGGCTGGGCTGCCTGGTCATGGAACTGCTGCGTGGCCGTCCCGGCAAGGAGGCCTTTGATGCGGCCTTCGGCACCATGATGGGGCGTTTTCTGGGAACGGTCTGCAAACTGGGTACGGGCAGCGCAATGGTCGTGCTGACGGCCCACCGCATCTGGCCGGATATGGCCCCAGTACCGCCGCCGTTGCGTCCTGTGGTGCCGGAACCCGGGCAGGTCGTGATGCTGCTGAAGAACTGGCTGTGTTGAGGTGATCATGTCACTGGATTTGTTACAAGTTGTTTTGGTTCAGACGCGCTTTCCCGAGAATATCGGCATGGCTGCCCGCGCCTGTGTGAATATGGGCAGCCACAGCATCCGTCTGGTGGCGCCGGAGCGCTGGGACAGGGAAAAAGCCCGTCCTCTGGCCACTCCCAAAGGGCAGGGCGTGCTGGATGACGTCCAGGTCCTGCCGGACGTGTCGGCTGCCGTGGCGGATTGCTCGCTGGTCATCGGGACGACGGCCCGGACAGGTGGCTGGCGGCGTTCCCTGCTTTCCCCCGAGCGGGCCGCGGGAGAAGTGGCCCAGGCCCTGGAGCGGGGAGAAAAGGTCGCCATCGTGTTCGGCCCTGAGGATCGGGGGCTGGATAATGATGCCATCCAGCATTGCCAGCGGCTGGTGACCATCCCCACCAATCCCGAGGCCAGCTCCCTCAATCTGGCGCAGTCGGTATTGCTGCTGCTGTATGAGTGCGCCAAGGCCGTACGGGCCCGCCAGCATGAGGCTGCCGGGGAAAAGGCTCCGGCGGAGGGCGGCTCCGGCCGCGTCATCTCCTCTGCCGACTACGAGCGTCTGCTGGACAATCTGAAGGACATGCTGCTGCGTCTGGATTGCCTGCACGGGGACAACCCGGATTATTTCCTGATGCCGTGGCGGCGCCTGCTGGCCCGGGCCCAGGTGCGGCGGCATGAATACGACGCGCTGATGGGATTGTGCCGTCAGGTTCGTAACAAGCTGGATGGCGGCAACAAAGCCTAGTCGCCCGACAGCTGCAACCATGCTCCATGAACAGCCCCTGAGAAGGGGCTGTTTTTGTATCCTGCATCCTTACAGGGTGCTCCGCGCGGCGGGCAAAAACAGCAAAGGATATGACTGCCGGGCTCCCCGGCTCCCGGAGATTACGGAGCAGGGGCGGGGAGAATCTTTGATCCGGCCCGGGAAGGACAGAAGGGGAGAGGAAGGCACGGCGGTCGTCCCCGGAACTTTTGATGAAAAACGGTTGACGAACGGGCCTTCAAAGAAGACCATCTGCCCGTTCACGTGGCCGGCCGCTGTCATCTGTCTGTGTCCCGGTCAGAGCCAAAAGGAGAAAGATCCATGAGTGGGAAAAAAGTCCTCGTCATTTCTTCCAGCCCTCGCCGGATGGGCAATTCTGATCTGCTGGCCGATGCCTTTATCGAGGGAGCTCGGGAAGCCGGTCATACCGTGGAAAAGATAAACCTGCATGACAAAAAGATCGGTTTTTGCAAGGGCTGTCTCGGGTGTCAGAAAACGCAGCACTGCATCCTCCGGGACGATATGGATGACATCCTGCCGCGCATGCAGCAGGCCGAGGTGATCGCTTTTGCCAGCCCCGTGTATTTCTATTCGCTGTGCGGGCAGCTGAAGACCCTGCTGGATCGCACCAACCCCCTGTTTGCCGGGGACTATGCTTTCCGCGACATCTATTTGTTGGCCAGTGCTGCCGATACGGACGAAAAGACCATGGAAGGCCCCAAGAAAGCTATGGAGGGCTGGGTGGTCTGTTTTGAAAAGACCCGGTTGTGCGGCGTGGTGCAGGCGCTGGGCGTGACGGAATCCGGCGACATTCGGAAAACGCCTGCGGCCCTGGATGCTGCCCGCGATATGGGCAGGGGCATCCGCTAGGACTTTGCCTGTCTGCCGGATCCTCTGGCAGCAGAAAAGGGCAGGGGACAGTGGCCTCCGTGTGTCTGTCTTGGCAGGCACCTTCAGGAGCGGCTGCTGTCCCCTGTTTTTTTAGAAAAGACCTTGTTTAG
>NZ_JBNPNC010000085.1:0-6427 GCF_050314315.1 Desulfovibrio sp. SGI.102
CGCTCAATGATGCCTTTTTTATTCTCTCTACTCCTTTTATCAAAGGGATTGGCTGGTGGCATGATTTTATCAAGATCTGTACCGATGGTTTTCAACGTACCATCACGAAAGGCGTTATCTATAAACTTGCGGGCTTCTTCAGGCTTTAGACGTTCGCTTGTGATAAGCTCTGCCAAGTCTGACTCTTTCTGTTTGCTTACGTAACGCTGCCAGTCGTCACAGACAGACGGAGACACATTGATGTCCGCAATAAAGCCTTCAATGAGTTCCTTTTTGCTGCGAAGCTCGATGCTGGAATTGATGGCCGTACGGATATTGGCAAGGATGTCTTTATCTTTGCCGTGCGAGGCCCTGAACTTCTCCACGAGCATCAGGATATAGTCGATATTGATTTCAACCTGACGCATCAACTCCATTTCAAAGACGATATCGGCGTTAATATCTTCCTTATCTGCTTTTGGTTCCCTGTGCTTCTCGTACAAGTCAAGATAGATGCTCTGGTAATCCTGAAACTCACGAGGCGTAAGGATTTCGTTGCCCTTGAAATCATCAAAGGCGGTAAGGATATTCCGTATCCGCAGGATGGAGCCGAACAGGACTATAAAGCTTTTTTCATCCTCCTCTCCGACTATTTGCTGTCCCAGCGGAAAACGGGTGAACAGGCTGTCAATAAGCTCCCTGTAGCCTTCGTGGTGTCTGGATTCGCCGTTCGGCTTCTCTTCGTCAAAGCCGTTATAGTAATCCTCGTACTTTTTCAGCAGGACTATGCCGCCGGCGTCCTTGTCGCCAAAAAGGGCTATGGCTTCGTCTGTCTCTTTTTGCAGGTCACGGAAACAGACGATATTCCCAAATGTTTTCACGGAATTGAGGATGCGGTTGGTACGGGAATAAGCCTGGATAAGGCCGTGCTGTTTGAGGTTCTTGTCCACCCACAGCGTATTGAGGGTAGTTGCGTCAAAGCCCGTCAGGAACATGTTCACCACGATAAGAAGATCTATCTCGCGATTTTTCATCCGCTGGGACAAGTCCTTGTAGTAGTTTTGGAACTTGTCGGCTGAGGTATCAAAGTTGGTGTTGAAGGCCTTGTTGTAATCAGCGATGACAGCTTCCAGAAAATCGCGGGAAGTATCATCCAGTTCGGCGGTATTGAAGCTTTCATCTTCCGGGTCAGCTTCGTTGGGCTGGTAGCTGAAAATGGTAGCTACAGCCATATCCCTGTGCAATTCCTGTAACTGCCGTTTGAACTCCTTGTAGTAAAGTATGGCCACGGGGATGGAGCTCACGGCAAAGATGGAGTTGAAGCCCGCCAGCCTCTGCCCCTTGACGGTATAGAAGAAGGAACGGCACGTCTTTCTGTCGAAGTTCTCCAGGATGTACCTGACTACGGCGCTGATGCGTTCCGGGGCGGCAAGCGCCTTTTCGATGTCGATGGCCCTGACTTTGCAATCCTTCACGCCCTCCGCCATCTTCACCGTGTTGATGTAGTCGATGCGGAAGGGCAGCACATTGCCGTCATTGATGGCATCCACGATGGTATAGGTGTGCAGCTTGTCGCCAAAGGCCTGTTCGGTGGTCTTCAGCAACGGGTTGCCGCTGCCACTGGCGTTTTCAGCAAAGATGGGCGTGCCCGTAAAGCCGAACAGATGGTAATTTTTGAAGGCCCGGGTGATGGCGGTGTGCAGCTCGCCGAACTGTGAGCGGTGGCATTCGTCAAAGATAAGAACCAGCCTTTGCTGAAAGACGGTGTGCTTTGGGTTCTTCGTCACGAAGATGCCGAGCTTCTGGATGGTGGTGATGATGATGCGGGCGTTGGGGTCTTCCATCTGCTTCGTGAGCACCTTGACGGAATTGTTGCCGTTGGCCGCCCCTTTCTCGAACTTATCGTATTCCTTGATGGTCTGGTAGTCCAAGTCCTTTCTGTCAACGACAAAGAGCACCTTGTCCACATAGGGAAGGCGCGTGGCAAGCTGGGCTGTCTTGAAGGAAGTAAGCGTCTTGCCAGAGCCGGTGGTATGCCAAATGTAGCCACCAGCGGCGAGCGTCCCGGCCTTTTTGTAGTTATGGGCCAGCTCAATGCGCTGGAGAATGCGTTCCGTGGCGGTGATCTGGTAAGGACGCATCACCAGCAGGAGCTTTTCAGAGGTGAAGACGCAGAAACGGGCAAGGATATTCAGCAGGGTACGCTTGGCAAAGAAAGTCTTGGTAAAATCCACAAGGTCGGCAATAATTTTATTGTTACCATCCGCCCAGTAGGAAGTGAACTCAAAGGAGTTGCTTGTCTTCTTGCTCGTGCGCCTGCCGCTCCCGCTCTGCTCCCTGATATGGGCGTCACGGGTAGTATTCGAGTAGTATTTCGTGTGGGTGCCGTTGGAGATGACGAATATCTGGACGTACTCATACAGGCCGGAGGAGGCCCAGAAGCTGTCCCGCTGATAGCGCTTAATTTGGTTAAAAGCTTCCCGTATAGCCACGCCGCGGCGCTTGAGTTCGATATGAACCATCGGGAAACCATTGACGAGCACCGTCACATCATAGCGGGTATCGTGCGTCCCCTGCGTCTCTTCATACTGGTTGATGACCTGTACGCGGTTGCTATGGATATTCTTCTTGTCAAGCAAGGTGATGTTCTTGGTCGTGCCGTCATCCCTTGTCAGATTAAGGACACTGTCTTCCTGTATGCGTCGGGTCTTTTCCTCGATGCCTTCGTTGGCATTGGCAAGATGCTGGGTGAAGAACTGCTTCCATTCCTTTTCAGAAAACGAGTAGTTGTTGAGCAGTTCCAGCTGGTGGCGAAGGTTGGCAACAAGAGCTGCCTCGTTGCGTATATCCGCATATTCGTAACCTTGAGAACACAGTTGTTTGATGAACGCCTTTTCCAGATCGGCTTCGCTCTGGTAGGCGTCGGAACGGACTTCCGCAGGTGTGTATTCAGCCACCACCGTGTTTTCAGGGCATTGTGCCACCATGTTGAAACTGGACATCAAACGGCCTCCTTAAAGGTGAGGAGCTTGTCCCGGTAATATTCGTACTGCTTTTTCCGCGCTTCGATCTCGGCGGGCAGGCCGCTGGCCAGGTCGTTGCACAGGGCATCGAAGCGGTCGAGGATGGCAACGATGCGTTCCTGCTCCTCAAGGGGAGGGACGGGGACGGGATAACTACAAATTATTCCAACATTCAAATCCTCCCTTGCGCCTTGCCCTAAGAATTTTAATTTAAGATATTGGCTACTAATCCAATGAAATACATATCTATACAATGCAATATTATGATCTATTTCAAGATTACAACAATGCTGATTTGTTGTTAAAGGAATCTTATTAACCGCACACCTCGCCGCAGTTGCCCCGGAGATAGCTACTATTACGCAATTTTCTGGTATCCATTTTGCTGAAGAATTTTCAAGACCATCCTGTGAAATCATCATTTCTGTTTCCCAAATATCACAAAATTTAACTTCCTGCGTACGAAGCCAAGGAATATTTCCATTATAATAATTACTTCTTGATTTTAGAGGTGTTCCACCAGATGATACGTTTATGCAGACATCCCTGATTGTTTTCCAAATATTTTCATCTTCAAAACGCAGCAAATTCTCTCTATAATATTGATACTGCTGCTTCCTTTTGGTAAGTTCAGCAGTAAGTTCAGCAGTAAGTTCAGCAGTAAGTTCGGCGAAATTATCTAATATCCTTACTATCTCTTCCTGTACGGGGATGGGCGGAACTGGAATAGACATTGTGCTTACAAGAGACCAATGTCGATTATATCCACGATTTGCTATTTTTAACCCAAGCATTATATGATATAAAAAGCGTGGTTTGATATTTTTACTTGCTAAAAGTATTTTTATACCATCAGCACCTTGACAAAATTCAAAGTTAACAAATTTTATCTCTCGTGTATGATCTCCAAATATAACATACTCACCTTTTTTAACTACAGCAGAAGAATCATTCGTATAACCAACAATAAAATTTTGACCTTGGTCTATTATTGGAAATAGTCCAATATTTTTATATTCTTTTTTATTAAGTTTTTTGGGAGCAGAAATAACTTTACAAAGTTTTCCAATTTCTTCAAATTCAACCCCATTGGGGCACAATTCAGCAATAAGTTCGTCCAGTCGGCTCATTTTTGGTATCCTTCATAATAATAGGACTGCTCTATGCCCTTAAAAATGACTTCGCGGTCGTCCGTCCGGTCAGTCAGGTTCGGCTGGATGAGAAAGCGCAGTTCAAGGTCATTGACGGGGCTGCGCTCCATGGCCTGAAGGTAGGCGCCCTTGTCGATGTTTTGCCAATTCACTACGCAGCCCAGATTTTTTTTGAGTATCCTGTCCAGCCAAATGCGGGTGGCACGTCCGTTCCCTTCCCTGAAGGGATGGGCGATATTCATCTCCACGTACTTGGCGATGATGTCCTCAAAGGTGGCTTCGGGCATCTTTTCGATGGCGGCCAGGGCTTCTTTCAAATACAGGCAGTTGGCGAAGCGGAAGTTCCCTTTGGAGATATTCACTTCCCGTATCTGCCCGGCAAAGTCATACAGGCCTCCAAAAAGGTAGGCGTGGATCTGTTGCAGGCCTCTGGTGGTGCCCACTTCCATGTTTTCGATGTCGCCGCTTTCATACAGCCGGTGCGCGTTGGCAAGGCTGATCTCGTCGAGCTTCATGGCGCTACCCCTCGATCTCAGCAATTATCCTGTCAATCTCGGCACGAAGTACGGCTTCACGGGCGACGATCTCCTCTATCTGCCTGTTGAGTTCGCGGATATCCACCACTTCCCGCGTATCTTCCTGCTCCACATAGGTGCTGACGGAAAGATTATAGTCCTGGGCTTCGATGTCGGCAGTGGTAACGACTTTGGCGAAGTATTCCGCATCCTCATGCCTGATAAAGGCATCCAGTATCTTGGCGGAGTTGGCCGCTGTCAGCTTGTTGGAGTTCGTCACCTTCACGCATTCGGAAGAGGCGTCTATAAAGAGGACAGTGTTGTCCTTTTTGGACTTCTTCAGCACCATGATGCAGGTGGCAATGGTCGTGCCGAAAAAAAGGTTGTCCGGCAACTGGATGGTACAATCCACATAGTTGTTGTCTATAAGGTACTTGCGTATCTTCTTTTCCTTTCCGCCTCGGTACATGACGCCGGGGAAGCAGACGATGGCCGCCGCCCCATCGGTGGCCAGCCACGAAAGGGAATGAAGGATGAAAGCCAGGTCCGCCTTGGACTTGGGGGCGAGGACGCCGGCCGGGGCAAAACGGGGATCATTGATAAGCGTGGCGTTGTCTTCCCCATCCCATTTGATGGAATACGGGGGATTGGAGACGATGGCTTCAAAGGGTTCATCATCCCAGTGTTGCGGTTCGGTGAGCGTGTCGCCGAAGGCGATGTCGAACTTGTCGTAGCCGACATCGTGAAGGAACATGTTGATACGGCACAGGTTGTAGGTGGTGATGTTGATCTCCTGCCCGAAGAAGCCTTCCCGCACGTTTTCCGTACCAAGTATCTTGGCGAACTTCAAAAGAAGGGAGCCGGAGCCGCACGCGGGGTCATAGACCTTGTTCACGGAGGTCTTGCCCACGGTGGTTATCCTTGCGAGAAGTTCGGAAACTTCCTGCGGGGTGTAGTATTCGCCGCCGCTCTTGCCCGCGTTGGAGGCATACATGCCCATGAGGAACTCATAGGCATCACCAAAGGCATCGATGGTGTTGTCCTGGTAGTTGCCGAGGTTCATGTCACGCACGCCGTAAAGCAGCTTCACCAGTTTGTCGTTACGCTTGGCTACGGTATCGCCAAGCTTCTTGCTGTTCACGTCAAGGTCGTCAAACAGACCTTTGAAGTTATCTTCGCTGTCCGTCCCTACGGCAGATTGTTCTATGTGCTTAAAGGTTCTTTCCAGCGTTTCGTTCAGGTTTTCATCAAGGGCGGCACGGCGGCAAACATTGGCAAAGAGTTCGCTTGGCAGAATGAAGAAACCCTTGATGGGGAGTATCTCTTCACGGGCGATTTCAGCTTCCTCATCGCCCATCTCCGTATAGTCAACGCTATCGATACCGGCTTCCGCCATGCGTTTGTTCAGGTAGGCGGTAAGGTTTTCAGAGATATACCGGTAGAACAGCATCCCCAAAACGTACTGCTTAAAATCCCAGCCGTCCACGCTACCGCGAAGATCGTTGGCGATATTCCATATCACGCGATGGAGCTCTGCCCGCTCCTGTTCTTTCCTGTTGTCACTCATTGTTGCTCTCTCCTACCGGAAATTGAGGGATATCTCTAAAAGCCAAACCGGGAAAGGCATCTATGGGGGCGGCTTGCAATCTCCTGAAAGAATGCTTATAAAAAAGGTGCCGGGAGAATGCGCCAACACTCCCCCGGCAGGTACGACGCTCTAGCGTCCCCTTGATGTTACATGGCTTACCAGCATTATTTA
>NZ_JBNPNC010000086.1:0-6397 GCF_050314315.1 Desulfovibrio sp. SGI.102
CTCTAAATATTTTTACAGGTAGCGGAAAAAATTTTCATTTTCTCCCAAAGCGCAACGCCGGGGCCCCCAGTCCGAGGGCCGTCGCCTGACGGGCCACGGCGTCGGCCTCCGGCCGGACATACATCCTGCCTTCCAGTTCATATTCCTTGGCAGGCAGGCTGGCCCCGCCGCAGGCACAGGTCGTGGCCCTGCGGGGCAGCACCAGACGTTGCAGCAGCTGGCGCCGCAGGCCCAGGGTATGCGTATGCCGCAGGACGGCCCGGGCGACATTTTCCGTATCGGCAGGACGACAAAGCACCCGCAGCAGGCCCGCGGGACGATTCTTCTTGCCCGTGCCCGGCAGCCACAGCACGTCCAGCACATCGGCGGCAGCGGCCAGCTGCTCCAGGGCCGTGCCCAGCTCCTCGCCGGTCAGATGGTCGAGATGGCACTCCAGCTGCATCACGTCTTCCTCGCCCCCCTGGCCGTGATCGACCTGCCGGGGTTCCCGGGCCTCCACGAGCCAGGCCCGCAGGCCGGTGGGCGCCGGACGCGCGCCGTAGCCCGTGCCCATGGCCAGCAGGCGGCCTTCCGGGCCTTCCACGAATTCGTCCACCAGCACACGGGCCAGGGCCGCGCCGGTGGGGGTCACCAGCTCCGTCTTCGCGTCGGTGGAGTACACGGGCAGGCCGCGCATGAGGTTGGCCGTGGCGGGCGCGGGCAGGGGGATCTCGCCATGGGCACAGGTGATGCTGCCCCCGAACCAGGGCAGCGCACAGGCCGTCACCCGCTCCACGCCCAGCTGGTCCAGCGCCCAGCAGGCGCCCAGGATGTCCACCAGGGTGTCCACGGCGCCCACTTCATGGAAATGCACCTCTTCAGGGGCGATGCCGTGGGCCTCGGCTTCGGCCAGGGTCAGGGCCTCCAGCACGGCCAAGGCCTTGTGGCGCACCCTGTCGGCCACAGGCACGGCGGCAAAAATGGCGGCGATGTCCGCCGGGTGCCGCAGGGGCTGGCCCTCCGCCTCCCAGCTGACCTCCACCCGGCAGCCGGGACCGCCGCCCCGCTCTTCCTGCCAGACCTCCAGCCGGCAGGCCACGCCCGCCTGTGCCAGCAGGCCCGGCAGGGGGGAAAGGTCCACACCAAGATGGGCAAGGGAGGCCAGGGTCATGTCCCCGCTCATGCCGTGACTGCAATCAAGGAAAAGATGCTGCATCTGATAATGACTCCGTTATGAAACTCCGCGCTGCCACTTTTGCTTACAGGCTTGTTTGTGGGCGCAGCTTGGTATATGGTGAGAGGACAGGACAGAAAAGGGAACCTTCCCGCCCGCGGTATGCCGCAGGGTCTCTGTTCAACAGGAGGATCCATGCTCGTAGAAAACTGGATGGCTACCAACGTCATTGCCGTCAAGCCCGACACGTCCCTGCTGAAGTGCCGCAACCTGCTCAAGGAACACCAGATCCGCCGCCTGCCCGTGGTCGATGACCAGAACCGGGTGGTGGGTATCATCTCCGACAGAGACGTCAAGGGCGCGTCGCCCTCCAAGGCCACGGCGCTGGAAGTGCATGAAATGCAATACCTTCTGGCAGAACTCAAGGCCAAGGACATTATGACCGCCAAGCCGGTCACTATCAAGCCCTGGGACAGCGTGGAGCAGGCGGCCATCATCATGATGGACAAAAAGTTCGGCGGTCTGCCCGTGGTCTCCGAAGACAACAAGCTGGTGGGCATCATCACCGACCAGGACATCTTCAAGCTGCTGATCAACATCACCGGTGCCCGCGTGGAAGGCATGCAGTTCGCCTTCGAACTGCCCGATACCCCCGGCAGCATGCGTGTGATCTTCGATACCATGCGCAAGCACAATGCCCGCATCATTTCGGTGCTGTCCTCTTATATGGAAGACAACAAGCGCCAGATCTACGTCCGTATCCGCAGCATGGAAGAATCGGCTGTCGAAGCCCTCGTCAAGGATCTGGAAGCGACCGGCACGCTGCTGCTGGCTGCTCCCTATGACGTGTAGCTGACCGCCTCCCTGAAGGAAACAGCAGACGCAAATCTTCGTATATGCGTAGGTTTTGACGGTTTTTTCAGGGCTTGCCAAGATTATTTTTTTGTGGCAAAAGAAGTGTGCATTTGCGATTGCAGAGCTTTCGCAATTAATGGGGAATGAGCCGAACACCATATGCTTCGGCTGTCTGGCTCGGGCCGCAAGGCCCGAATAGAGCAAACGTCCAAGGAGGACACGCATGGCTGAAATTAGCTTTCAGGGCAAAACCTTCGAAGTTGATGAAGACGGCTTCCTGCTCCGTTTCGACGACTGGTGCCCGGAATGGATGGAATTCGTGAAGGAATCCGAAGGTATCGCCGAAATCACCGCTGACCATCAGAAGATCCTGGACTTCCTGCAGGACTACTACAAGAAGAACGGTATCGCTCCCATGGTCCGCATTCTGTCCAAGAACACCGGCTACAAGCTGAAAGAAGTGTACGAACTGTTCCCCTCCGGCCCCGGCAAAGGCGCCTGCAAAATGGCTGGCCTGCCCAAGCCCACCGGCTGCGTGTAGTTCTCAGCATTGCTTGAAAGGCGGGGCTTCGTCCCGCCTTTTCCCTTTCAGGCGTCCCCTCTCGCAGGCGGACGCCTTTTTCTTTCCCGGCCCGCGGCGCCCCGCGCCCTCCCTTTACGCGCAGACAAAAAAACGGTATCCGCCTTGCCATGAACGTAAAAAAAGTCTTCCTCTGGTCCTTCGGTCTGCTGTTCACGCTGGGCATCCTCGGCTGTGCCGCCGTGGCCGGCCTGTTCTACTGGGCCTCACGCGACCTGCCCGACCTGGAACGCCTTACCGGTTACGAAGCCCCGCAGGCCACGGTCATCCTGGCCCGTGACGGCTCCACCATCGGCACCCTTGCCACGGAAAAACGCTACAGCATCACCCTCAAGGAGATGTCTCCCTGGCTGCCCATGTCCTTCCTGGCTGCGGAAGACGATTCCTTCTACCAGCATCATGGCGTCGATCCCGTGGCCATCGTGCGTGCTTTCATCTACAACCTGCGCAACAAGGCCTCCGGCGGCGGCCAGCAGGGCGGCAGCACCATCACCCAGCAGATCATCAAGCAGCTCCTGCTGAGTTCGGAACGCAGCTATACCCGAAAGATGAAGGAAGCCATCCTGGCCTACCGGCTGGAGCACACCGTCAGCAAGGACGACATCCTCCAGACCTACCTCAACTATATCTATCTGGGACAGCACTCCTACGGCGTGGAAGCCGCGGCCCGTACCTATTTCGGCAAGCACGCTTCCGACATCACCCTGGCCGAGAGCGCCGTCATCGCCGGTCTGCCCCAGGCCCCCAGCCGCTACAACCCCTTCCGGCATCCCGAGGCCGCCAAGGCCCGCCAGATGTATGTCCTTGGCCGTCTGCGCACCCTCAAGTGGATCACCGAGGAACAGTACCAGCAGGCCATCAACGAGCCCCTGGTCTACTGGAGCATGCCCGAGAACCGCGGCGGGGCCTCCAAATGGTATTTTGAAGAAGCCCGCCGCCTGCTGGTGGAATTCTTCACCGAAGAGAACCTGCGCACCCTGGGCATCGATACCCTGAAGAGCGGCGAGGAATACGTCTACACCGCGGGCCTCACCGTGCGCACCGCCATGGATCCCGTACAGCAGGATGCCGCAGGCGCCGCCCTGCGCCGCGGTCTGGAAGAACTGGACAAGCGCCAGGGCTGGCGCGGCCCGGTCAAGAAGCTCTCCCCCGCGGAGGTGACCGAGTTCCGCGAAAAAAGTACCTTCGCCCCCGCCGACCTCATGGGCAAGGCCTGGGTGCAGGCCGTGGTCACGGCCGTGGACGCCAAGGGCGCCCGCGTCCTGCTGGGCAAGGGCTACACCGGCTACATCCCCGTAGCCAACATGTCCTGGGCCCGTACCCCCAACCGCAAGATCTCCGGCTGGGGGGCTCCCGCCGTGCGTGACGCCCGCAAGGTGCTGAACGTCAACAACCTGATCATGGTCTCGGCCGCGCCCGTGACCGTCCAGGCCGAAGGCGGCAAAAAGGGCAAGGCCGCCACCAAGACCGTGGACTTCGATCCCGCCACGGCCTCGCCGCAAAAGCCCATCACCCTGCTCCTCCAGCAGGAGCCGCTGGTGCAGGGCGCTCTGGCTTCCGTAGAGACCCAAAGCGGCGACGTGGTGGCTCTCATCGGCGGCTACCAGTTCGGCGACAGCCACTTCAACCGTGCTACCCAGGCACGGCGTCAGCCCGGTTCCAGCTTCAAGCCCGTGGTCTACTCCACGGCCCTGGACTTCGGCTTCACGCCCACGTCCTCGGTGCTGGACGGCCCCTTCGTCTACGTGAACCCCTACACCAACGAAGTCTGGCGTCCCGGCAACTACGAAAAGAACTTCCGCGGCATCATGCCGCTCTATGAGGCCCTGACCCTTTCCCGCAACACCTGCACCGTGCGCCTGGCCCACAAGGTGGGCATCAGCAACGTCATCCAGCGCGCCAAGATGCTGGGCCTCGAACCCCACTTCCCGCAGGAACTGTCCATCAGCCTCGGTGCCGTGGCGGTCTCGCCCCTCAACCTGACGCAGGCCTACGCCGCCTTCGCCAACCAGGGCCTGGGCGTGCGCCCGCGCATCATCACCTCCATCACCGACAACAACGGCCGCGAGCTCTACCGGCAGGACATCCAGCACTGGCAGGCCCTCACCCCGCAGAACGCCTACCAGATGGCCACCCTGCTCAAGAACGTGGTCAACTCCGGCACCGGCAGCCGCGCCCGTGTGGACGGCCACGTCATCGCCGGCAAGACCGGCACCAGCAACGACGAGAACGATGCCTGGTTCGTGGGCTTCTCGCCCTCTCTGGTCACGGGCGTCTATGTGGGCTTCGACCAGCTCCAGTCCCTGGGCAAGCAGGAACAGGGCGGGCGTACCGCGGCCCCCATCTTCCGCTATTACCGCAGCCAGATCGAAGACCTGTACAACGACCAGCCCCAGGACTTCACCATGCCGCCCGGCATCACCATGCAGGACGGTCTGGCCTTCCAGGGCGTGCCCGGCCCCGGCCTCTCGGCCATCGACAACGCCAGCGAGGACCCGGCCACGGGCAGCAGTACCCCGGAGACTCCCGATACCTCCGGTGGCGGTGAAGACCTCATGCGGCAGATGTTCTAGCTCCTGAAACAGGGCCATCCCCACAGGGGACAGCCTCTGAAAAACAGACACACGCACACTGCGGGGCCTCCTTCCGACGGATGGAGGCCCCGCCTGATGTACCCGAAGCCTCCGCAGCACGGGCTGCGGGCGCTGCCACATAGCACAGATCGCCCTGCCCCGCCCCTTCGCGGACAGGCAGACCCGGACCATAACGAAAGGCCCCGGCCGCCCGGCAGCCCCTGCCCTGCGGCGCCCCTTTCCGGGCAGTGCCCCCGCCCTGCCCCGACCCACTCCAACCACAAGGAAACACATGATCCCCTACGGCTCTCTGGTGGTCTACGTCACCCCCAACAAGGACCGGCGCTACATCAAGCGCCTTGAGGAAGGTCAGGACTGGCACAGCAACGACGGCGTCCTCAGCGCCGAAGCCGTACACGCCGCCAACTTCGGCAGCGAAGTGCGCACCAGCCTGGATATCCCCATCCGTGTGCTGGAAGCCACCCTGCACGACCGTCTCAAGGGCCTGAAGCGCCAGACCCAGATCATCTATCCCAAGGATATCGCCTACATCTGCCTGCGCCTCGGCGCCGGTCCCGGCCGTACCATCATCGAGGCCGGTTGCGGTTCCGGCGGCCTGACCACCGGTCTTTCCTGGTTCTGCGGCCCCACCGGCCGCGTCGTCAGCCACGAGGCCCGCGAAGAATTCATGAAGCTGGCCCGCCGCAACCTCGAATGGGCCGGCGTGGGCGACAACGTGGAGATCGTCCACCGCGACATCGCCGACGGTTTCTGCATCGACAACGCCGACGCCCTCTTCCTCGACGTGCGCACCCCCTGGGAATACCTCGACCACGCCGTCAAAGCCGTGAAGCCCGGCGCCATGTTCGGCTTCCTCGTGCCCACCGTGGACCAGGTCAGCAAGCTGCTCATGGGTCTGGAAAAGGGCCCCTTCGCCGACATCGAAGTCTGCGAGATCCTCATGCGCAACTGGAAGCCCGTGGCTGACCGCCTGCGCCCCGAAGACCGCATGAACGCCCATACCGGCTTCCTCATCTTCTGCCGCCATCAGGAGCGCAGCGCCGACTTCGAATACAGCCGCCCCCTGGGCACCCGCCAGCGCAAGCAGGAAGCCGCCCGTCAGGCCCGCCTTGCCGAGAGCGGCGCCAATCCCTACGACGACGGCGAGACCGCCGGCGACGATGAATAGTTTCCGCAACGCTTTTTTGAACGAGAGGGGGAGGGGCGTTTTTTGGG
>NZ_JBNPNC010000087.1:0-6318 GCF_050314315.1 Desulfovibrio sp. SGI.102
TGCGCCGCGCCCCAGTCGTGACCGGTGCCCCAGTCCACCAGCAGCGGCACGGAAAGCTCCTTGCCTGCGGGGCAGACATCCTGCATGAGGCGGGCCACCAGGGCCCCGGCCTCTTCGGCGGCATCGGCGGGCACTTCCAGCAAAAGTTCGTCGTGCACCTGCAGCAGCAGGCGGGCATCCAGCTCCCGCAGGCGCCCGTCACGGGCCACGGCCAGCATGGCCAGCTTGATGATGTCCGCCGCCGAGCCCTGGATCACGGTATTGATGGCCTGACGGCGGGCCAGGGCCGCAGCCTGTCCGCTGGCGGAATTGATGTCCGGCAGCAGACGGCGGCGACCGCCCAGAGTAGTCACGAAGCCGTGCTTGCGGGCCGAGGCCTCCACGCCTTCGTAAAACTCCTTCAGGCCCTGCAGGCGCTCGAAGTAACGGGCGATGAAGTCCTTGGCCTGCGTGGTGCTGATCTTGAGCTCCTGGGCCAGTTTCTGGGCGCCCATGCCGTAGATGAGGCCGAAGTTGATGGTCTTGGCATTGCGGCGCTGGTCCGGGCTCACCTGGTCGGGCGGCAGGTCATAGACCAGGGCCGCCGTGCGGGCGTGGATGTCCTCGCCGTTGCGGAAGGCTTCCAGCAGTGCCGGATCCTGCGAGACATGGGCCAGCACGCGCAGCTCCACCTGCGAATAGTCGGCCGAGACCAGCAGGCGGCCCGGCCCGGCGATGAAGCAGGAGCGCATGCGCTTGCCCAGCGGCCCGCGCACGGGGATGTTCTGCAGGTTGGGATTGCTGGAGGAGAGCCGTCCCGTAGCCGTGGCCTTCTGGTTGAAAGTGGTATGGATGCGGCCCTGCGGGTCCACCAGGCGCGGCAGGGGATCGAGATAGGTGGAGCGCATCTTCTCCAGCTTGCGGTACTGCAGGATGCTGTCCACCACCGGATGCTGCCCGGCCAGTTTTTCCAGCGTCTGCTGGCTGGTGGAAGCCTGGCCTCCCTTGGTCTTGCGCGGCGCGGGCAGGCCCAGCCCGTTGAACAGCACATCGCCCAGCTGCTGGGCCGAACGGATGTTGAACTGCGTGCCCGCCAGCTCGTAGACATGGGCCGTGAGCTGGTCCAGCCGGCCCTGCACATCGTCGAGGAAGGCCCGGAAGGCCGCGGCGTCGATGGCCACCCCGCTCTGTTCCATGCCTGCCAGCACGGGCAGCAGGGGCATCTCCAGACGCCGGAACAGCTCCAGCAGGCCGTCCTTTTCCATGCGCTGCTCGAACAGCTGCGCCATGGCCAGTCCCAGACGCGCGGGGCCGGGGGCCGTCTCGCCCCTGCTCTCCAGTTCATGGCGCAGCACGGCGCCCCAGCGGGCCGAAAGACGGGGCCAGCCGTAATCGTTCTCTTCGGGGTTCAGCAGATAGGCGGCCACGCCCAGATCGATGCAGTCCCCCGCACGCCCGGCCAGGAACTGCCAGCAGGACGCGGAGGTCAGCATGCCCTTGAGGTCCGCCGTCACCAGGGTGCGGGCAGGGGCCAGCCACCGGGCCAGCTCCGCCACAGGACCTTTCCACTGCCATTCTCCCAAAGAACTGCCGTCAGCGCCTTCCACGGCCAGATAGGGGGCCTCGCGGTCGCCGTGGGCCCAGATCAGGGCCACGCGGGCATCTCCGCAGTCCGGCAGGGCCGATACGTCATCCAGCGCGGGCGCGGATTCCTGCGGCATGGCGTCCAAAAGGCTCATCTGGCTGGTGGCACGACCGCTGCGGGCAGGCTGGGCCAGCGGCAGGGAGGCCTGTTCCGCAGCCGCCTTCTTCCCGGCTGCAGGCTGTGCGTCCTCACGGATGCTGCCCGCATCCAGGAATTCCTCGGGCAGGTCGGCCTCGGCGGCCTGCAGACGGTCCAGGGCGGCCAGCTCGCGCCGCAGGGCGAAGAGCTCGAACTCTTCCGTGAGCAAGGCGCAGGTGGCGGCATCCAGCGGCCGCACGCGCAGGTCGTCCAGCGTGACGCCGGGGCAGAAATCACGTCTCAGGGTGGTGAGCTCGCGCCAGGTGAACATGTTTTCCAGATGCGCCTGCAGTTTGGCCTGCATCTTGGGCGGCAGCAGGACGAAATGGTCGCGGATGTCCTCAAGACTGGGGCAGATGGAGAAGATCTGGCGCGCGGTCTTGGGACCGATGCCCGGCACGCCGGGGATGTTGTCGCTGGTATCGCCGATGAGGGCCTGCACGTCGGGCCACTGGGCGGGCGTCACGCCGCTCTCTGCCGTGAAATCGGCCTCGCTCACCAGCTTTTCTTCCTTGGAGGCCGGGTCCCACATGTAGACGTTGGGGCCCAGGCACTGCTTCAGGTCCTTGTCGCCGCTGACGATGATGACGGGATGTTCCGCCGCGAAGCGCGCCGCCAGCGAGGCGATGCAGTCGTCGGCCTCGCAGCCCTGCGAGACTTCCAGCCGCAGGCCCAGGGCCCGCACCATGCGGTGGATGGGATCCAGCTGGCGTACCAGATCTTCGGGCGTGGCATCGCGGTTGGCCTTGTAGAGGGGGAATATCTCGTGCCGGAAGTTGGGGCCCTTGCCGTCCTGCACGAAGGCGAAATAGCGGGGGCGCTCTTCGCGCAGGATGCGCAGCAGCACGCGGCTGACCACTACCAGGGAATTGGTGGGGAAACCGTCGGAACGCTGCATGTTCCTGTTGGCAAAAAAGCCGCGATAGATGAAGGCCGAGCCATCCATGAGAAAGACGGGCTCTGCGGCAAGCCCGAGGCGTTGTTTCAGCGACATGGCAATCCGGGGTTGTAGGGTAAGCAAAAAAGGGGAAAAAGCCTGCGGGGGAGCGGCCTCCCTCCTTGCGTAGCTTCTGTCCTGCGCGTATACTATAGAGATGGAAACAAGTCCGCAAGTAAACCTGGACAGGGCCGGAGAGCGCCTGCAGGTCACCGTCTCCGGCAGCTGGGCCATCAATACGCCCTGGCCGCCGCAGTGTGCCGACGCCCTGCAGCAGCTGCGAGGCCCCGGCATCCGGCAGCTGCACCTCGCGGCGGCCTCCCTCGACGCCTGGGACAGCAGCCTCCTGGTCTTCCTCGTCCAGCTGCACAAGGCCGCCCGCGCCGCGCAGATCGATATCAGCCAGGACCTGCCCACAGGACTGGCACGACTGCTGCACCTGGCCTTCGCCATCCCGGCCCAGGCAGGGGCCGCCCGCAGCGACCACCGGCAAGGGCTTTTCGCCCGGGTGGGCGAAGCGGTCATGGACCTGCCGCCCCGCTGTGCGGATTTTCTGGAATTCCTCGGCGATGTGACCCTTTCCATCTGGCGTCTCATCCTGGGACGCGCCGGCATGCGCATGCAGGACTTTATAGAAGCCATGTACGAATGCGGTGTGCGCGCCTTGCCCATCATCTCCATCACCAGCCTGCTGTTCGGTCTGATCCTGGCCTTTGTGGGCGCGGTGCAGCTGACGCAGTTCGGCGCCCAGATCTATGTGGCCGGGCTGGTGGGCATCGGCATGCTGCGCGTCATGGGCGCGGTCATGGTGGGCGTGGTCATGTCCGGCCGCGTGGGGGCCGCCTATGCGGCCATGATCGGCACCATGCAGGTCAACGAGGAAGTGGACGCCCTGACCACCCTGGGCATCTCGCCCATAGATTTTCTGGTGCTGCCGCGCATGCTGGCCCTGATGCTCATGGTCCCCCTGCTCACGGTCTATGCCGACCTCATGGGCATCCTGGGCGGCTATGTGGTGGGCGTCTCCATGCTGGGGCTGAGTTCCGCCGAATACCTCAACGCCACCATGCAGATGGTCTCCTTCGTCCACGGGCTCATCGGCATCGCCTACGGTACGGTGTTCGGTATCATCATCGCCCTAGCGGGCTGCTATCAGGGCATCCGCTGCGGCCGCAGCGCCCAGGCCGTGGGCCTGGCCACCACCACGGCCGTGGTCCAGTCCATCGTGGGCATCATCATCGCCACGGCCGTCATCACCATCATCTGCAACGTACTGGGCATCTGACATGAGCACTCCCCGCCTGCGCGTCCGCGACCTGACCCTGGGCTACGGCTCCTTCGTGCTCATGCGTGACGTCAATTTCGATGTGGCCGCCGATGACATCTTCCTCATCATGGGCGGTTCCGGCTGCGGCAAGAGCTCGCTCCTGCGCACGCTCATGGGCCTCAAGCAGCCCCAGAGCGGCCAGGTGCTTTACGGCGATACGGACATCTGGGCCTGTACCGAAAAAGAGCGCCGCCGCATCCTGCGGCGTACGGGCGTCCTCTTCCAGGGCGGCGCCCTGTGGAGCTCCATGACCCTGGCCGAGAACGTGGGCCTGCCGCTGCAGCAGTACACCGACCTCGATGACGACGAGATCCGCGAGCAGGCCTCGCTCAAGCTGGCCCTGGCCGGTCTGGCCGGTTTCGAGGACTACTATCCTTCGGAGATCAGCGGCGGCATGCGCAAGCGGGCCGGTCTGGCCCGGGCCCTGGCCCTCGATCCCGAAATCCTTTTTCTGGACGAACCTTCCGCCGGTCTGGACCCGGTGAGCGCCCGCATGCTGGACGACCTGATCCTGGAGCTGCGCGACGCCCTGGGCACGACCTTCGTCATCGTCTCCCACGAGCTGGCCAGCATCTTCGCCATCGCCAGCAACGGCATCTATCTCGACGTGCGGACCCGGCGCGTCACTGCCCGGGGCAACCCCTCCGAACTGGTGCGCGACCCGCACACCGAGCTGCAGGCCCTGCGCTTCCTGACGCGCGGCGAAGCGGGCGGCCCCCAACAACAGGACTGAACCCACAGGATACGGCATGGCAAAACAATCATTCAAAACCGCTGTAGGGGCTTTCGTCATCGGCGGACTGGCGCTGCTGGTGGCGGGCATCATCCTGCTGGGCGGCGGCCGCATGTTCAGTGACGACATCGAATACGTCCTGTACTTCGACGGCTCGGTGAGCGGCCTCAATATCGGGGCGCCCGTGGTCTTCCGCGGCGTGCCCATGGGCCAGGTGACGCGCATCAGCCTGGAGGCCAACCCGCGCGACGCCAGCGTCACCATCCCGGTCTACATCCGGCTGGACGAGAACAGCATCGTCCGGGCCGGGGTCACCGGCGAGCTCACGGACAATTTCCGGCAGGAGATCCTGCGCCGCCTGATCCAGCGCGGCCTGCGCGCCCGCCTGCAGCTCCAGAGCCTCATCACCGGCCAGTACCGCGTGGAGCTGGACTTTTTGCCCAATACGCCCGCCAACTTCCGTTCCCCCATGCCGGACAGGGAGATCCCCACCCTGCCCTCGCCCATCGATACCCTGCAGCGTACCGTGGCCAGTCTGCCTCTGGAAGAGATGGCGCATACCACGGCGGGCATCCTGGAAAAGCTCAACGCCGCCCTGTCCGGCGATGCGTTGGAACGCGGCATCAAGGCCTTTGCCACCTCCTTTGAAGAAGCGCAGGCCCTGCTGGCCGGCATGCAGGAATCCCAGAAGACCCTGGCCCAGGCCCTGGAAAAGCTGAATGCGGCGGCCACGTCGGCCCAGCACGACCTGCCCCAGGCCCTGCAAAGCACCCGGGACGCCATGAACAACGTCTCCTCCGTTTCCCTGGCCACCAAGGCCGTGGTGGAACGCAATGCCCCCCTCACCCAGGAGCTGCGCCGCCTGATTCAGGAAAGCGCGGCTGCCGTCCGCTCCCTGCGGGCGTTCATGGACGTGCTGGAACGCAATCCCGAAGCCCTGCTCCGCGGCAAACAAGGAAGTCGCCGATGAACCATCTCCTCCGCCATACGACCGTTTTCCTGGCCCTGCTGACGCTCCTGTTGACCGCTTGCGGCCGCAGCGCGCCCACGCACTTCTATCTGCTGGACAGCGGCCAGCCCCCCCTGACCGCCGACAGCCTGCCCGCTGCCAGTCTGAGCATCGCACCGGTGAGCGTGCCTGACTATCTGGACCGCAACGGTCTGGTGCGCCGCAGCGACGGCCAGACCCGCCTGGAGGTCTCGGAACTGGACATCTGGGCCGAGCCGCTGGGACAGGGCGCCCGGCGCGTGCTGGGCGAAGTGCTGGCCGCCCGCCTGCTGCCCCGGGGCATCGACGTGATCGCTGCCGGAGACCGGCAGGGCGACATGGAACTGGCCGTGGCTTTGGAACGTCTGGACGGCGACACGCCGGGCACGGCCCGGTTGCAGGCCCGTTGGCAGCTTTCCCGTGGCGGAGAGGCGCTGGATCGCGGCATCTACGCAGCCAGCGAGGATGCCGGCATGAGCAGCGCCAGTCTTGTGGCGGCCCAGAGCCGTCTGTTGCAGGGACTGGGCGAACATCTGGCCGAACGCCTGCTGCCCCGCCTCAAGGCCGGACG
>NZ_JBNPNC010000088.1:0-6208 GCF_050314315.1 Desulfovibrio sp. SGI.102
CAGCACCATGATCAGACCGGAGAGCAGCAGGTAGAAGGTGGGCGTCTGCACGGCCTTGCGCAGGCCCTCCATGGTGAAGGCATCGGCGGCCATGCCGCTGGCGGTGAACTGCTGCCAGCTTTCCCAGGCGGCCAGGGGCACGCCCACGAAGTTGACCAGGTCGTTGCCGGCAAAGGCGAAGGCCAGGGCAAAGGTGCCGGCCAGGATGACGATCTTGAAGATGTTGACGCCGCGGCGCACCATGAGCAGGTGCAGCACCACGCTCAGGCCCGCGAACAGCACCAGCAGGATGGGCAGGGTGTGGGCATTGATCCAGGCCAGGTATTCCGGCTTCATGAAGGACGCGCCCTTGGCGCCCTTCATGATCAGGAAGTAGAAGATGGCCGTCAGGGACAGGCCGCCGAAGATGCCGCCGATGCGGCGGTACATGCGCTCATAGTGGAAGGTGAAGATCAGGCGGGTGATGTACTGCACCACCACGCCGGCCACGAAGGCCACCACCACGGAGATGAGGATGCCGGACACGATGGCCAGGGCCTTCTGGCTGTTGATGAAGTCCCCCAGCTGGGAGAGCAGGATGTCCGAGGTGGAGATCTTGATGAGGGCCGCGGCCACGGCACCGCCCAGCAGCTCGAAGACGATGGACACGGTAGTGGAGGTGGGCAGGCCCATGGAGTTGAAGGCGTCCAGCAGCAGGACGTCGGTGATCATCACGGCGAAGAAAATGATGATGATCTCGTTGAAGGTGAACATCTCGGGATTGAAGACCCCGCTGCGGGCGATCTCCATCATGCCGCTGGAAAAGGTGGAGCCCAGCAGCACACCGATGCTGGCCACCACCATGATGACCTTGAAGCTGGCGATGCGCGAGCCTATGGCCGAGTTGAGGAAGTTGACGGCGTCATTGCTGACGCCCACGAAAAGGTCCACTGCGGCCAGTATGGCCAGAAATACCAGTATGAGCAGAAAGATGCTTTCCACGTCCCGTCTCCTGCGGAATAGTCTGAGAATGAGGCATATTCTGTGTAGGCAGGTTTTGTTACAAAACGGTGACGGAGACGGGGAAATACTGGTGGGAGAAGGGCTGGAGGGGGCATCCCTTGGGATGGGGCAGGATGCGGGCTGATCAGCGCAGCCAGTCAGGTTTGCCCATCTTGCCTGCAAGGCCGTGCCACAGCGCCTTGAAGACCAGGGGGACACGATTCCGCTGTTTGCGGAGAATTCGTTTGAAAGCGACGGCCAGGTAGCTGGCGCACAGCAGCGGGATGGCCAGTGGATAATGATCCCGGACAAGACGGGCCCGGTTGCGCAACATCAGGTAATCGACCCATATCGGGCGCTGGAAATGAACATTGTTGGCTGAAGCCGCGCCTGTGGTGCCGCCTTCTTTATGGAAAACGATGCTGTCACGTGCCCAGAGCAGCGGTATGCCCGCCTTGCGGGCACGGATGCTGAAGTCGGTATCTTCCAGATAAAGGAAAAAATCTTCGCGGAATAGACCGATGCGCCGGAGGGCTTCTTCGTGGAGGAGCAAACTGGCACCAGTGATATAGCCGAGTTCTTTTTCAGTCTCGTCAATATTGATGGTATCCAGGTCTTTGATCTTTTCGCCTTGATGCAAGTGGCCTGTCAGACCAAGATAAGGGACCAACTTCCCTCCTCCTGCACACTGGATAGTTTCCTCGTCATAGGAGAAGACGAGCGTCGATCCGACCAGGGCTAAGGATTTTGCCTGATTATACCATGTGCACAGGGTATTCAAGGCATAACGATCCGGCTCCGTATCATTATTGAGGATCCAGTATGCCGTGCAGGACGTCAACAACTTCGCCAGTCGGATCCCGGCATTGTTGCCGGAAGCATAACCGTTATTTTCGTCAAGCTGGAGCAGCACGGCCTTGGCGGGCTCTTTCTTTTCGCCGGGATTTTGGGCGTGAACAAGACGCGGCGTGGCCCATTGTCGCCAGGCGGACATGATACGGGGGACAGAATCATCAGCGGAGGCATTATCCACGACGATGATGGCGCCGGGCAGGGCCTCCAGGCCGTACAGGGAGCGCAGACAGGCAATGGTATCGTGGGCGCCATTATAGTTGAGCAGGATGACGGCAACGTCCTGGGGATGCAGCATGGGAACCTCGTGCGGCGGTATCGCTGTTTGTCAACAGGAGGAGGCGGACAACTGCTCCCGCAGCTTCCGCAGGATAGCGGCAGCGGCGGCGGTATCCGCTTCTGCCCACTGCCCTTTGAGGCCCTTGAGGGGCCCTTGCTTCTCCTTGAGGGGGACCAGCGTGAAGGGGACAGGGTGGGAGAGTTCACCGTCCATGAAGTCCATGTTGCCCGACCAGCCAGTGGCTACTACATGCAGGCCGTGCAGCATGGCTTCCCTGATGGTCAGGCCATACCCTTCCGAGCGATGCAGGGAAAGATAGACGTCATGACGGCAGTAGAGACGGGAAAGCGCGTCCCTGTCCAGGATGTCCGTGATGATGTGGACATGCGGCACGGAGCGGCAGCGTTCACGCAGGGCTTCCATGGCTGCCGGAGCAGCGGTGGCGCCGCTGACCTTGAAAGTCAGCTCGGCGCCCCCTTGCGGAAAGGCTTCCGCAAAGGCCCGCAGCGCCGCTTCGGGATTCTTGCGGTTCAGACCTGAACTGACATCGAAGCTGTACAGGCAGCGCAGGATGCCATCTTCCATAAAGGTGGTCTTGCGGAGCGAGGGGGAGACGACCTCATGCGGTATCACCTGTACAGGACGGGCAGTATGGCGCTGGATAGCATTTTGCACGAAACAGCTGGGAACTTCGACACCGTCCAGGAGACGGAGTCCCTGAATCCAGATCGACGGCAAGGTCTCCACCTCCCATGCCCAATAGCCGATGATGCGTTTGTTATGCAGAAAATCCTTGCCCAGCCGCAGCAGGGCCAGCTGGAATTGCGGAGGATTGGCATGGATGACCACGGCACCAGGGCGCGTCAGTTGCTGTCGGTCGTTAAAGGCAATGACGTCCTCCATGCTCTGGGGAAAATCGGCCCGTTGCTGCATGGCATGCGTGATGTCCAGGCAAATGACTTCTTTACCTTCGCGTCGGCGTGCCTGCGCATACAGGCGGGCCCCTTCCGCAAGACCGGAGCTGCTGGCAAAAGCGCCCAGCACATAGAGCGGCTGCTCAGGAGCTTGGGGATCATGAGGTCCGATACACCAGGAAAACACCGTGATGACAAGTTCCCGGAGCCAAGAGGGGCTGTGTTGCCAGAGGGTTTTTAAGTCCATATTTTTTGACTTATCATATAACTAGTTATTTTAATTTAAAAAGGTAGGATTAGATTAAAGTATGCTTTGTGGATAGAATTCAAATTTATTTCCATATGAAAATAAGGTGTATCTGTTGAATACAGATATCTTCGCATATGGGAGATCCATTGCCCATAGACGAACGATTTCTTTCTCATCGGGTCTATCTGTGTCATGTAGATAGATGGTATAGCAATTACGTGAAAGATATTTTTTTAGAAAAGGTACAGCTTCAAAGCGTGCTAAATGTGCGGTTATTCCTATAGGTCCGTCTATTAATAAAGTATCGATAGAATAGTCATCAGGAAAAACTATTTTTGTTTTATCATACCACGTATATTCATTTGATTTTATAATAGGGCTGTCAATGAAAGTTACATATTGATCGACGCCATCTCGTTTTAATATACTACTAACAATATTTTGCCAATTTTTATCATGATCAATAGATATAATAGATGCTGAAATATTATTTATTTTTAAGAGTCGTGCAATAAGGATTGTCGATATCCCAGAACCAATATCGACAATACTTTTTTTGTTGTTGATAATAATATCATTTAAAATATGAGCATAGTAATGAGGGCCAGCAGCAGCATCTGTTAAGGGAAGGTAGGAAAAATTGACTAGCAATGGGGCAAGAAAGTTTGTTATACGTGCGGACTGGATAAATGTCGTACAGTCATTAATTTTTTTTTCAGTATCTTCATTGGAAATTTGTCCCATTTTTTTCAATATGTGTTTTATGGACTCTTTTATCATACATTCCTCCTAAAAATGTTTATTAAGATAACTATCATATACAAACTGCATCCGCTTGCGTATCTCTGTGAGAGTAGGGTTGCCTTTCATTGTATTGTGGGCTCGCAAAACTCTACTTTCCCCGTGAAGCTCCGAAAGCCTCTTAGAGCTTTCGTGCATAAGCTGAAAGTCCCGCTCAGAGAAGGCGCTGTATTGCCTATAGACATAGGTAGTTATCGCAATGACTTGATCAATGCCAGCATTGGTTGCGCGAAAAGAAAAGTCATTTTCTACATCATAGCCATGAGGGAAATTCAACTCGTCAAAACAGCTTAATTTATCAATTGCAGTACGAGTCATGCCCAAACAAAATCCATGCACAAGTGGTACACGTGGATAATATTTATCTACCGCCCATATTTCACATAATTTATTCATATCATGGGGAGTTACTCCTAGAGGAAGGGCATTCATAGTGATATCATCGCCTGCTGAAAGTAATGAAGGGATAGATTGACTTCCTGCTGCATTGGAGAGCGGACTGACAATCTCAGCTCCTTCGCTTTCTAAAATAGCTATCGCCATTTTTTCTGCCCAATTTTCAGTTACTATCGTATGGCTGGAGAGCAGAATAACAAAATCTGCATTTGATGTACGAATAGCCTCATTGATAGATTTTGTATATCCATAGGGGACATTATTTCGTATTAACTTTATGATTTTTTTAGATTTTGAAAGTTTATATAGATAATCTCGCGTATCTTTATCAGAACAATCATCTATAATGATTATTTTATTGTAGATGGTTGATGCTGAAAATAGTGATTCTACACATGCTGTCACGGCTTGTAGAGCATTGCAAACATAAATACAAACATCTATTGATAATTCTTGGGAACGGACGATTCTAGCTGATCTATGTATCGAGAAGCTTTCGCCAGCCCAGGGATTAGTCCAATTTTTGCAGAATGCTTCTGTAATACACCGTGAGATCCCCTTGTTGTGGTCGTGAGGTGAATAAGAAAAATATTTAGTGCTATTATGTGGTGATATTCCCTTCAATGAGAGCGGGTAGTATCGTTCATTAGCTTTGGCTATAGCAAAATTGAAGGACAGTTGATCTCTATAACTATGTTTATCTAATTCTGACCACCAGTTATTCATTATTTGTGCCAGTTTTTTATGCTTTATGTTAAACATCATCACTGAAGTCTCTGGCAAGTCATCGTGAAAAAAATTATTTATTCTGTATGCTTCTATTTGATTTTTAATCGTTTCAGATTTGTCTAGTTTCATTTCCATACATGCTTCTGCTTCTTCATAAATATTTGATCTTTCTGGATGATAATATGTTGCAACAGGTAATGACGACTGTATAAAACTATTTATTATTGGTGAAAAATCTTCTGTGATCAGTATATTATGGTCAACCCATATCGCTATGTCGATATCTGGAAAAAGAAAATGCGGATGCATTTTTACATATCGTGTAATTCGTGTTTGTTCAGAGCTCCAATACGGAATGGGACGAATTTTCCAAACTCCGGTATCGGGATAAGGCTTATCAGTAAATAGTATATAATCAAAAGTTGGATCAATAAAACTAGGAATTCGAATTGATTCATATCCACCTGCGATAGCAGAAAAAATTACTTTACGTATTTTATGTGAGGAGTGAGTTGAGTGATATTGTTGGCATTTTTGAGATATCGCTGACACTATTTTAAGATGATTAACCTCATTAATAAATGAAAAATGTATACTTTTTTTCATATCTTCGATAAAATTTATTGAATAGCCTTTGCTCTTTCCAATAGTTAAATAATGCTGTAGTGGAGTTAAGCCTGATGAATATGCATCGGGGTATCTCCTAATATACCAATTAGAATCTATATTGTTTATTATAAAGTCATTTTCAGAAATATATCTTTTCTCTTTTTTACCGTGTCGTAGATAATGAATTAGAGGGTCCAGGTTTGCCTTTTTTACATCTGGATATGTCTTCAGATACCATGAAGAGTCGAAAATTTTTTTAACTTTATATCCAAAAATATAAATATAAAGTTTTTTTATGTATTTATTTTGTTTAAAAAATTTTTTTATTTTTGTAATCATGGCATCCTCTATTTGAAACTGCCCCTATTAAAACAAATGGCGAGCAGATAAAATATT
>NZ_JBNPNC010000089.1:0-6134 GCF_050314315.1 Desulfovibrio sp. SGI.102
CCCTCTCAGCTAGTCAAGAGCCAAACAGAAAAAGCCCTTGCGAGAAATCGCAAGGGCTTGATCGTCTGGCTCCCCGAGACGGACTTGAACCGCCAACCTAGTGATTAACAGTCACCCGCTCTGCCGATTGAGCTATCGGGGATCATTGATTGCTTTGTTTGCAGCTTTGGGGAAATAAGGGCTTGCGCTTGCCGCGCAAGCCCTGAAGTCCTTTGTGGCTCCCCGAGACGGACTTGAACCGCCAACCTAGTGATTAACAGTCACCCGCTCTGCCGATTGAGCTATCGGGGAGTGCTGCAAAAGCAACGAAAGTCTTTCTACGGAAAACAGGTCCGTTCGTCAAGCGGAAAAATCATTTTTTCAGGATTTTTTTATCAGGCGCTGCAACTTTTTGTCATAACGCTCGGCTTCGCTGTACACACAGCCGCAATAAGGCTGGCGATATACGCCCCATTCCTTGGAAAGGTCGATGCCTGCCTGCCAGTCGGTGCGGAAATCGCGGTAGACGAAGCGGGGGCCTTCGCTCAGGGGGGCGTCTTCCGCCGCTGCGGCATGTTCTCCGGCGGCCCGGATGACGTCGTGCGGCTGATAGCGGGAGTAGAGCAGGCTGCTGCTCACATGGGCATAGCCGTTGGCGCGGGCATAGGCCACGGCGGCCTGCATGCGGCTGCTGCAACACCAGGCGCAGCGCTGCGGGGGCAGGTCACGTCCGGCCACGGAGCGCAGCCAGGCCACCAGATCCCAGGTATCGTCCTGACAGATGAGCTCGATGCCCAGACGGGCGGCGCATTCCTCGGCGGCCTCGCGGCGGCGCAGGTATTCCATCAGGGGCTGGATGTTGGGATTCATGTACCAGGCCGTGACCGTGAAGCCCTCGTCCTGCAGGCGCTTGACCGGCATGATGGAGCAGGGACCGCAGCAGATGTGCAGCAGCAGGCTGCGCTCGCCTTTGACGGGTTCAAAAACAGGGGCCTGCCCCGAAGGGCAGGCCGCGGAAGTTTCGACGGGGGCGTCCGTTACGGACGGATGCTGATTTCCAGACATTTGCCAAAATCCTGTTCCATGTCGCGCAGGCTGTCGCGCTTGTGGTTGAGCAGATAAAGGCCCAGTTCCCGCGTGGTCTCGAAGACGTACTTGTCGCCGCCGTGGGTCCGCAGGGCACGGCGCATCTCGCGCAGGGCCTGCAGGGCCTGCCATTCAAGGTTGCGCCGCTGGCCCGTGCCGCCGCAGAAGGGGCAGGGCTCCATGGTGATGGAAAGGGCCGAGGAGCCCGTACGCTGGCGCACCAGTTCCAGCAGGCCGAAGGAGCTCATGCGGCCCACGTCGTGGCGGGCGCGGTCGTTCTTCATGGCCGTGCGCAGGGTCTTTTCCACTTCCAGCACGTGTTTCTTGTCGCGCATCTCGATGAAGTCGATGACCACCTGGCCGCCGATGTCGCGCAGCTTGAGCTGGCGGGCGATGGCTTCGGCGGCTTCCATGTTGGTGCGGTGGGCCATGGACTCGAAATTGACCTTGCCGGAGATCTTGCCGGAGTTGATGTCCACGGCCATGAGGGCCTCGGTCTGGTCAAAGACCAGGCGGCCGCCCGAAGGCAGGGTGACCTCGCGGGAATAGATCTGGTCCAGCTGGCGGCGCAGGCTGAAGCGCTCCCACAGGGGCATGCGCACGTCGGTATGCAGGCGCACCAGCTCCTTCTTGCGGGGGAAGAGCAGGGAGACGGTCTCGCGGATGCTGTCGGCCACTTCCTCGTTGTCCACCCAGATCTCGCAGACATCGTCGGTCAGGTAGTCGCGCACGGCCCGCTGGGGCAGGCCCGGCTCCTGATAGATGAGGGCCGGGGCCGAGACTTCGGTGGCCTTCTTGCGGATGTCCTTCCAGACGCGCTTGAGGTACTGGAGGTCGTTCTTGAGCGTGGTCTTGGTGGTGCCGGCGCTCACGGTGCGCACGATGACGCCCAGGCCCTGGCCGGGGTCGATGCCGTTCATCATCTCGCGCAGGCGGGTGCGTTCTTCATCGCTGTCCACCTTGCGGGAAACGCCGATCTGCTCCTGACCGGGGGTCAGCACCAGGAAGCGGCCCGCCAGCGACAGCCAGGTGGTGAGGAAGGCGCCCTTGTTGCCGGTGGGTTCCTTGACCACCTGCACCAGCACTTCCTGGCCGGGCTTGAGCACTTTCTGGATGGGCGGGAATTTTTTGCCCTTGCTGGGCTCGTGATGGGTCAGCCAGTATTCGGGGTGGATCTCGTCGATCTGGAGGAAGCCGTTCTTGCCCGCGCCGTAGCTCACGAAGGCAGCCTGCAGGTTGGTGTCGATATTGTGGATGACACCCTTGTAGATATTGCCCTTGAGTTTGCGCTGGTGGAACATGTCCAGGTAGTATTCCTGCAGACGGCCTTCCTCGGTGATGGCCACTTCCACCTGCTCGCCGGGCAGCACGCTGATGAACATGCGCCGCTTGCCTGCGGCCACCTTGGCCTTGACCGCGGCCGCACGCACGCTGCCCTTCTTGGGGGCTTCGCTGTCCTCGCCACGGCGGCGGGGACGGGCAGGAGTGTTTTCCAGACTTTCCACATCACCGGTGGCCGCCTGCCACAGTTCCTCGTCACTAAGATCGTCCGGCAGGTCGGCAGGGGCTGCCGTTTCGGCGCTCTCCTCGGTATCCTTGTCGGCAGGTTCGGCACTTTCCGCCTGGGCCTCACGGTTCTTGCGGTTGCGCCCGCGTCCGCCGCGACGGCCGCGACGGCTCTTGCGGCGGGGCTGTTCCTCGCCGTCTTCCTGGCTGCCGGTATCGGCAGCGGCAGTTTCGCTGCTCTCAACAGCCGCAGCGGTCGCCGCATCTTCGCTATCCGGGGCGGCCTTGGCGGCAGGCGCCGCAGGCGTCTCGGCAGCGGGGGCTTCAGCCGTCACGGCAGCAGGCTGATCGTCAGAGGGGCGGGCCGCGGGCGTTTCGGTGGTCTGGTCGCCGCTTTCGGCAGGGGCAGCTTCGGCCGGCTGGCTCGCAGCTTCGGGAGATTTTTTGCGGGGGGTACGCTGGCGGCGCTGGGCACCGGGCGAGCGGCGGGTCCCGCGACGGGGCGCGGCGTGCTGTTCGCCGTCGGTATCGGCGGATGCTTCGGCAGCTTCGGGGGCTGCGGTCTGGGCGGGCGCCTCTTCAGCGGATGCAGCGGCGGGAGCGGTCTCGGGGGCCGTATTTTCGGCGGCAGGGGCCGTGGTTTTGCGGCGGCTGCTCCGGCGGGCAGGCTTGCGGGGCGCGGTGGCTGCCGCGTCGGTGGCCTGGGTATCGCCGTTGTCCGCAGCGGCCTGGGCGGCATCGGTGGCCGGGGAGGCCGTCAACGTGGCCGTTTCTTCCGCGGCAGGGGCGGTCTTGGCGCGCGAACTGCGGCGGGTGGTACGGCGTTTGGGGGTGGGGGTTGCTTCAGCGACATCAGAGGAAGCGGCCGCGTCAGACACGGCCGGCGTATTTTCCTGCGTCATAAATATCCTTTTGGACCGCCAAAGGCGGCGAAATTTGTCAGCCGTTATCCCGACTGAGGGAACAGGCCGGACATCCGGCAAACACCGGATGGCGTGTCCGTGAGCGGGCACGGGCCTGGGGATGCCCGGAAAGGGCAGGGCACGGGGGATGGCAGGAGAAAACGCCCGTCACGGGACGGCGTTTTCCAGGCGGCCGGAACAGCCGCCGGAGGGGCAACGTCAGAGAGCGCGGCACCGGGCCGCGCCATGACGGGCGGGATCAGACTGTCTGTCCCCCGCGGAAGCGCTGGGCTTCGCTAATCACAATTTTCAAGGACGCGCAGCTCCACGGACAGCTTGCCGCCGCTGGAGCGCAGCAACACATAGCCGCCCTGGGCCAGAGCGCCCGGATTCACCACGATGGTGCGGCCCACCCTGTCCACGGCGCGCGCTTCGTGGATATGTCCGCACAGGCAGACATCGGGTTGGGCTTCTTCAAGGAATTCGCGCACGGCAGTAGAGCCCACGTGAATATTGCCCGGGATGACGTCACAGGCGCTGTCCTTGGGCGGATTGTGCGAAACCAGCACGGTGTGGGGGTACTTGCGGGCCTTCTGCCAGCTGTTCTCAAGCCAGCCGGCGAAGGTGGATTCAGGAAACTCGCTGGGCGTCCCGAAAGGCGTGAACGTGGAGGCCCCGATGCCGAAGATGGCCGTATCGGGCGTGAGCTCGTGCACCTGCGTGTGCAGGTTGCAGCCCAGGCCGCTCAGCCATTCGTCCACTTCGGGCCGGTCCATGTTGCCGATCTGGGCCCAGATGCGGGGATTGTGCGCCCGCAGAACGTCCATGACCATCTCGGCCTGCTTGACGCCGCCTGTAATGGTCAGGTCGCCGGTGACGATGATGCCGTCTGCCTGCGCCAGCTCGGGGATACGGGCAAACAGCCCGGGCTCGTCGTGAATGTCCCCAACGGCAATCCAGAGATGATCCTGTTCGTTGACGCTTGGCATGGCGGTGTTTCCTTTGTTATAAAGTCACTCCGCGAACTATGGCACATTTTAGCAAGGATGGAAAGACCTCCATGTCCCTTTCCCCCGATGAGCAGAAGAAGGAATTGCGCGCCCGCATGCGTGGGCTGCGGCGCGGTCAGGACCCCGACCTGGCACGGCAGCGGGCCCGTGCGGCCCAGCAGGCCCTGCTGGACTGGGACGTCTGGCAGCAGGCCGCCCGCGTGGCCCTGTACGTGGCCCTGCCGGAAGAAGTGCATACCGGCTACCTGCTGGCCGATGCCTGGCAGCGCCGTGTGCGGGTCTATCTGCCCCGGGTGCGCCTGGAACGCGGGCTCATGGACTTCGTGCCCTGTTCCCGGGTGGGCGACATGGCCGCCGGGCCCTACAAGATGCTGGAGCCCCATGCCGGTCTGCTGGGCATGGCGCCCCCGGTGCTGGCCCATCCCGATTTTTGTCCCGATGTGCTCATCCTGCCCGGTGTGGCCTTTGACCGCGCGGGCAACCGCCTGGGCTTCGGCGGCGGCTACTATGACCGTTTCCTGGCGGCGTTCGGTGCCCGGGGCAGCGGTCGGCGGCCCCTGCTGGTGGGCCTGTGCTATGCTTTCCAGGTGGTGGACGCGCTGCCTTCCCAGGACTGGGACCGGCCCGTGGACTGCCTGTGTACTGAAGAAGGACTCGTATGCCTGTAAGTTTCATCCCCTTTGTGTTCCCCGGCGTGGACAATGTGCGCTGCGCCTTCCAGACCCGCTGGCAGGAGGCCGGAGACGGCCCGTACGCCGGTGGCAACATCTCTCTCGCCACGGCCGATGACCGGCAGAGCGTCATCGGCAACCGCCGCGAACTGCGGGCGGCCCTGGGCCTTCGGCGCATGGCCGAACTCAATCAGGTGCACGGCGATGCCATGATCTTCGAGCCCGATGCCGTGGAGCCCGACGCCGTGCCCCGCTGCGATGCCGATGGCATGGCCACCGCTCAGGCCGGGCTTGGGCTGGTCATCAAGACCGCCGATTGCCAGCCCATCCTGCTGGCCCACAAGAGCGGCCGTTTCGTGGCCGGTATCCATGCGGGCTGGCGCGGCAACCGTTGTGACTTCCCCGGTTCCGGGGTGCGCCGCTTCTGCGAGCACTACGGCGTGGAACCGCGCGAACTTCTGGCCGTGCGCGGCCCGAGCCTGGGCCCGGCCCGGGCGGAGTTCATCAACTTCGAAAGCGAGTGGAGCGACGAGTTCCGCCCCTGGTTCGACGCCCAAAGCCGCACCATGGACCTGTGGGGCCTGACCCGCTGGCAGCTGGAGCAGGCCGGGCTGCTGCCGCGCAACATCTACGGCATCGATTTGTGCACGGCCAGCTACAACCGCCAGTTCTTCTCGTACCGCTGCGTGAAGGCTTCCGGCCGTCAGGCCAGCGTCATCTGGCGTCTGGACTAGCAGGCCGGAAAGCTTGCTTGTGATGAGGGGGGAAGGGGGAAACCTTGGCTCGCGCACAAGGTTTCCCCCTTCCCCCCTCAAGCTCCCCCCATCCCCTTTCCAACGCGCTTTTTTCTGAAGGATGGAACCTGTCCGGGCTACGGGGAGGCCGCCCCTGCCGCCGGTCCCCGAAAGATGGGGTATCAAAGCGGTGGAGGCAGTCTCTTCTGTTTGTCGTATTTATATAGGATAGTTGTGTTTTTAGAG
>NZ_JBNPNC010000090.1:0-5990 GCF_050314315.1 Desulfovibrio sp. SGI.102
GCCTCCGGCAGCACGCTGTTGACGCAGGCAAGGGCGTTGAGCGTGCGGGGGAAGCCGATGCAGGGCAGCATCTGCAGCAGGGCATCCACCAGCAGCTGCTTGCCGTTGCCCACGGCGGCATTGCCCTGCACATGGGCCTTGACCTGGGCCTCACAGCCGCCCAGCGCGCTGATGATGCAGAAGGTCAGCAGCTCCCGCAGCGGCAGATCAAGCCCCGTGCGCGTATAGATGTCGCCGAAGCAGAACGCGGAAAGATGCCGGACGAGGATCTCTCGCTGTCCTTCAGGGGCCGAAGCGTGCATCTTGCTGATGGCATCCCCGAAAATACCGGTCTGTACGGCAAGGCCTTTTTCAAAGCGGTCTTCTTCGCTCACCGTGCCGCCTTCAGGCAGGGGCAGGGCGATACCGGCGGCCTCCAGGGCGGCATCCGCATGGCGCAGGGCCGCCTCCGTCCGCGGGAAGCCGATATAGGGCGCGCACTGGTACAGGGCCTCGCGGATCTCTTCGGGACGCACGCCCTGATGCAGGGCGGCCCGTGTCTCCTCCCCTATCCCCTCCGGCGTCTGGATGGCGGCCAGGACGACCAGGGTGATGAGGCGGCGCCGACGCGCATCCAGGCAGCCCTGTCCGGCGATCTCGCCGTATTCCAGGCGCTCCCGGATAGCCGCCAGTTCGGGATCCGTCCCGGCCAGTGCCGGGGCCCCCGTCTTGCCCAATTCCTTCCTGTACGCTTCCGCTTTCTGCATCCTGTCCATGGTGTTCCCCACGATATCTTCAACGGTTGTGCCGGATGCCCCGGCATGAGAAAGACGGCCCGCTGCCGCATACCGGGGAACGCAACGCAAAGATGCCTCCTGCTCCCCGTCGACGCAGACCGGAAGGCTCCGCCCTTTTCCGGCAGATCCCGTCCGGGCAACGGACCTTTGTCCTGTGCTTACCGGGATACGCCGCCCCGGCTGCCGGGTACAGACCTGTTCCTGGCAAATAGTTGCCCAAAACTGTCGCGGGATGGCCCACGAAAAAGGGGACACCTTGCGGTGTCCCCTGCGTATGTTCACTGAAAGGCTGCGCCACGGCAGCCGGGCGGGATGGGCTAGGCTTCTTCGGTATCGCGCACCACTTCGAGGATGCCGGACTGGCCGCGGATGGCCTCGATGACATCATAGAGCTGGGTGGCGTTGCACACTTCCACGGTCAGGCGCAGTTCGGCCCGGCCGTCCACCAGCGCCCGCGAAGACAGCGCCGTGATGTTGATGCCCTGCAGGGCCAGGAGCTGGGCGATGCCCGCCAGCACGCCGCTGCGGTTCTGGGCCAGGATGAAGATGCCGGCCTCGTAGGGCTTTTCCTCCTCGCCGTCCCAATGCACGGAGATGAGGCGCTCCGGCTCCATATTGGCTACATTGGGACAGTCCGCACGGTGGACGGTGACGCCCATGCCGCGGCTGATGTAACCGATGATGGGGTCCCCCGGCACCGGGTTGCAGCACTTGGCAAAACGCATGAGCACGCCGTCACAGCCGGAGATGCCCACGCCGTCGCTCTTGCGCTTGGCGGCTTCCTTGCTTTCCTTGATGGTGGGCGTGGCCGGTTCCGCAGCCGCGGCATTGTCGGGATGCAGGACGGCATAGAGCTTGTTGAGCACACGGCGCGGCGTGATATGCGCATAGCCCACCGAGGCCACCAGCTCGTCCACGTTCTCGAAGTTCATCTCCTGGGCCACGATGGCCAGCTGGCCGTCCTTCAGGGCGCGCGCCACATTGAGGTTGACCTTGCGGCCTTCCTTTTCCAGCATGTCGCGGCCCAGGGCCAGGGCATGGGCGCGTTCCTCGGTACGCAGGTAGCGCTGGATGCGGCTGCGGGCGCGGGCCGTCTTGACGATCTTGAGCCAGTCGCGATTGGGGTTGCGCGAAGGATCGGTGATGATCTCCACGATGTCGCCGTTCTTGAGCGGCGTGCCCAGCGGCATGAGGCGGCCGTTGATCTTGGCCCCGGCGCAATGATGGCCCACCTTGCTGTGGATGTGGAAGGCGAAGTCCAGCGGCGTGGCGCCTTCGGGCAGTTCCTTCACGTCACCGGCAGGGGTGTAGACGTAGACCTCGTCCTTGAACAGGTCCAGCTTGAGCGAATGCATGAACTCGCGCGAGTCCGCTTCGTCGCCCTGGCGCTCGAAGATTTCGCGCAGCCAGGAGAACTGTTCCAGGTCCTTGGAGTTGACCCGGCCCTTTTCCTTGTACAGCCAGTGCGCGGCCACACCGTGTTCGGCCTGCCGGTGCATCTCTTCGGTACGGATCTGGATCTCGATGCGCTCGCCCTCGGGCCCGATGACCGTGGTATGCAGGCTCTGGTAGCCGTTGGCCTTGGGCATGGAGATATAGTCCTTGAAGCGCCCGTGCACCGGCTTCCACTGCGAGTGCACCAGACCGAGCACCGCGTAACAGTCGCGGATGTCCTTGACCAGCACGCGGAAGGCCATGATGTCGTGCATCTCGTCCAGGGTCAGGGACTGGGACTGCATCTTTTTGTAGATGCTGTACTTGTGCTTGATGCGCCCGTAGACCTGCCCTTCCAGACCGTTGGAAGCCAGCAGATCCTGGATGAGGGAGACCACCTTTTCGATGATCTGCTTTTCCACCACCTGATGCGCGTCCAGCCAGTGGTCGATCTGGTTGTAGATGTCCGGCCGCAGGTATTTGAAGCTCAGGTCCTCCAGCTGGCGCTTGAGCAGGTACAGGCCCAGACGGTTGGCCAGGGGCGCGTAGATATCCATGGTCTCCTGGGCGATGCGGCGCTGCTTGTGGGGCTTCTGGAAATCAAGGGTGCTCATGTTGTGCAGGCGGTCGGCCAGTTTGACCATCAGCACGCGCATGTCGTGGCTCATGGCCAGGATCATCTTGCGGATGTTCTCGGCCTGCGCCTCTTCCTTGTTCTCGAAGACGATCATGCTGATCTTGGTGACACCGTCCACGATGTCGGCCACGTCTTCGCCGAACTTGTCGTCGATCTCTTCGATGGTGGTGCCGGTGTCTTCCACCGTATCGTGCAGCAGGCCCGCCGCCACCGTGGGCTCGTCAAAGCCCATGTCGGCCAGGGTATAGGCCACGGCCAGCGGATGGGACAGATAGGGCTCGCCCGAAAGGCGCGTCTGCCCCGCGTGAGCTGTGGCGGCGAACACATAGGCCTTCTGGATCAGCTCCAGATTGGCATCATGGTTGTTGGCCGCCACCTTGTCGAGAATTTCCTGAATACGAATCATAGCGTCCTGCCAGACGGTAAAAAGTTGACGATACCGGTTTTGTCCATGTTCGGCCAACTGTCCCGGCTTGTCAATGACGACGGCCCGGAAGGCAGGGACAGGCGAGAAAAGCTCCCTCCGGCCCGGGGAGGCCGATGCAGGCATCAGGATAGTCCGCAAAGGAGCCATGCTGCCGGGCCTCTCTCAGCCCTCCCGCGCTCTCCTTGTTGCCGCCGGGATCTCCGGGGCCTGTGAACAGCAGGAGGCCGCCCCCGAAGGAGCGGCCTCCCGACAAGCATCATGGTCTGTCCGTGCAGACCGGCATCAGTTAGTTGTCGTGATGCCAGCCCAGGAACATCTTGTAGGCCGGGTTGTCGGTCTCATCCACATGCGGGTAGCCCATGCGGTCGACGCGGGCCAGGAACTCCTCGAAGTCCTCGCGCCGCTCTTCGGGAACTTCCACCCCCAGCAGCACGCGGCCGAAGTCCGCCCCGTGGTAGCGGTACTGGAACAGGGTGAAGTTGTAGGTCACGCGCATGGCGTCCATGAAATTGAGCAGGGCGCCGGGCCGCTCGGGGAAGAAGAAGCGGATCAGGCGTTCGTTGTGCACCTGGGGCGCGTTGCCGCCCACCATATGGCGCAGGTGCAGCTTGGCCAGTTCGTTGTCCGTAAGGTCGCAGGCACTGAAACCGGCAGCCCGCAGGTCTTCCAGCACGGAGGCCACCTCGTCGCTGTTCTTGATGTCGATGCCCACCAGCACATGGGCGTTGACCGGGTCGGCGAAGCGGGTGCACAGCTCGGTGATGTTGCGGCTGCTGATGGCCTGCACCAGCTGGCGGAAGCTGCCCGCCTTCTCGGGGATGGTCACGCCCAGCAGGGCTTCGCGGTTGGCACCGAAGCGCGCCCGTTCGGCCACATGGCTCAGACGGTCGAAATTCATGTTGGCGCCGCTGACCACGGCCACCAGGGTGGTGTCGCGCAGGTTGCCCGCACGGGCATAGGCACGCAGACCGGCCAGGGCCAGCGCACCGGCCGGTTCGGCCACCACGCGGGTATCTTCAAAGATGTCCTTGATGGCGCCGCAGATGGCGTCCGTGTCCACGGTGATGATGTCGTCCAGCAGGTCGCGGCAAAGAGCAAAGGTCTCCTCGCCTACCAGCTTCACAGCCACGCCGTCGGCAAACAGGCCCACATCCTTGAGCTCCACACGATGCCCGGCCATGATGGAACGGCGCATGGCGTCGGAGTCCACGGGCTCCACGCCGATGACGCGGATCTCGGGCCGCAGGTTCTTCACATAGGCGGCCACGCCGGCGGCAAGTCCGCCCCCGCCGATGGGCACGAAAATGGCGTGAATGGGGTCGGGATGCTGACGCAGGATCTCCATGCCGATGGTGCCCTGTCCGGCAATGACATCGGGATCGTCAAAAGGCGGGATGAACACGTAGCCGGTCTCCTTGATGAGATCCAGCGTATGCCGCCAGGCATCGCTGAAAGACTCACCGAACAGCACCACCTGTCCGCCCAGACGGCGCACGGCATCCACCTTGATGGCGGGCGTGGTCACAGGCATGACGATGACGGCTTCGCATCCCAGACGGCGGGCGGCCAGGGCCACGCCCTGGGCATGGTTGCCGGCCGAGGCGGCGATGACGCCGCGGCGCAGCTCTTCGGGAGAAAGACGGGCCATCTTGTTGTAGGCGCCGCGCAGCTTGAAGGAAAACACAGGCTGCAGGTCGTCCCGCTTGAGCAGCACGCGGTTGCCCAGGCGGCGGGAAAGGCTCACGGCCTCATCCAGCGGGGTCTCGACGGCCACGTCGTAGACCCGGCTCAACAACACCTTGTTCAGGTACTCGCTATGATTCGACATGGAAAACATCCCTTGTAAAAACGGTGCGCCTGCTCACGCCAGAGGCAGGCGGAATCTTTGGAGCATATACCCATTACACACGCCCCACAAGGGGCCGGAGAGCCGCCTTTCCGCAGAACAGCGGCTTTTCCGGCCACGGCTGCTCCTGCGGGCTCCCCTCTCCCTGCAACGCGCTCCCGTCCCGCAGACGCTGCGGCCCTTGCCTCAGGCCCATCGACTTCTCCTGCATATGACGACAGCTGCAGACATGCCCCGAGCCCGCCATCTCTCCCACGGGCCTCCACCTGACGGAACCAGTCACACATGGATCTTCCTGCCATAAAAAAAGACCGCCATCCCACGGACGACGGTCTTTTTAGACAAACGGTCTTTTCCTGCCCCGTCAAGAGCAGTCCGCGCCTGCGTTCGCTGTCCCCCCAGCAGGAAGCGGCACGGAAGCAGCCTATTTTTTCAGGGCCAGCGAATCCACGATGGCCTGGGCCTGGGCATCATCCACCTTCCCGGCCAGCAGGACGAGCACATACCGGTCAGCTCCCAGAGCCAGCACGCCCCGCATGGGGATGTTCCCCGCATGGCCCTGCATTTCGTAGACATCATCGGCCCGGGGCCGGACATCCGGCGCGTCCAGCATCTTGCGGTACTCCTCCACGATATCGGCACGGCTACGCGCACCGTTGAGGCCTGTCACCAGGCTCACCATGATGCCGGCATCCGGGGAAAGCATGGTCACGGAGCCCTTGTCCTGGGCCTCGATGGTCCAGCCCTCGGGGATGTCCACCGTGAAGAAACTGTCCGCCCCCAGGGGAGAAGCCAGGACGGGCGCGGCCCCCCAGAGGAAGCAGCACAGCAAGATAGCGCAGCATTTCATGCTTGATCTATTACCTGTTT
>NZ_JBNPNC010000091.1:0-5796 GCF_050314315.1 Desulfovibrio sp. SGI.102
CATGAGGAGGACATATGCTGCCCACCTTCAATGTCATCACCTGCCGCCGGTGCGGAAGATCGTTCATGGCCCCATCGCCCAGGTACAGGTTCTGCCCTGGCTGCCAGAAGGAAAAACACAGGCGTACCGATGCCGCCCGACGGGCCGCGAGGCGTTGCCATGTCTGATCCCAACGACAAGTCCGCCTCCATTTTGCTCAAAAAACAGGGCAAAACGGAGGCTATTTTTCTATACGACTTTGCCCAATTTACGGGGCAAAATGAGGATGCCGGGCTGTACCGTGCCAAGATCAATGGCTGCTGGCACTGCCCAAACGGCAAATACACGGCCCTGTCAGCGGATGCCGTGGCCGCTCTGGTACGCGACTGGCTCACCGGTGCCGTGCCTCCCGGGCCACGTCCGCAAGGGCTGGACAAGCCCGTCCGCGTCTTCGCCCACTGGGATGATGACGATGGCGGAGGCTGCGGGCAAGCATGGACAAAGACACCGCCCCACTTGGGCGCGGATGCCCGTTGGTGGATCTGGATAGACGGCCCGCGCCTGGTGCGCTGCGAAGACGTACGCGTGCTGACGCGGGAAGAGCTGCGGCAACTCACCAGCAAGTGAGCATCACCAACGAAAACAGGCCGTTGCCTTCGCGTCGTGCGGGGCAGCGGCCTGTTGGGCACGTTGATTCAGGGCATATCAGAACAGATCGCTGTGCGTGCCTGTCCGCAGAAGATAGAGGACAAGTTCTTCATCCGCGATCTCGTACACCAGCAGCCAGTCCGGCGTGATATGGCATTCACGGCATCCGGCAAAGTTGCCGGACAGGGCATGATCCCGGTTCTTTGCGGGCAGGGGCTCCCCTGCCGCCAGTTGCTTGATGATCTCCGTCAGCAGCGCCATGTCATAGCCGCGCTTCTGCGCCCGTTTCACGTCCTTCTGGAATTTGGTGGTGGGCTTTATGGTGAGCATCAGGCGAGCAGCTCCTTCATCATGGCCTCGGCGTCCGTATAGCCCTTGTAACGTTCGGGATGCTGCTTCATCTCCCGGACTTCGGCCAACGCCTCAAGGCTTTCACGGTTGGGCTGGTTCAGCGCCACTTCAAAAGGAAGCCCCTGGCGCTGGATGGCCTGCCGCAAAAAGATGTTGACCGCCGTGGTCATGTCCATGCCCAGCGCGGCGAACAGCTCCTGGGCCTGCTGCTTGACCGCGCTGTCCATACGAATAGTCATGCTGGTTGTCGGCATATGCTGTCCTTTTTTCATAAAAAATATGTCTGACAGGTGTACAGTGTCAAGATAACAGACATGTTTTGTAATATCTTCCCTGTGAAGACCGCCTGACGAGCAGCCAGAGTAAACGATATGACCAACACAAACCACAACTACCGCCGCGCCCGCAAGACGGAGACGCCCTGCCGCTGGTGCATCTACGGCCTCATGCGGGCCGGTGCCGGACGGGTGCAATGCCTCCTGTGGGGGCTGGCTGCGAAGAAAGGCCACACCTGCGATGCGGCGCGGGCGGTGATGATGAAGGAGGTTCCGCATGGCGCTGAGTGAAGCTGAAGAAAAATGGCTGGAGGACAGGGACGCAATCCAGTTCGCCACCGGTGAATATCTGTGCGGGCTGTACCCGGAAATGCTGGTTGACGACTTCCAGGACGCTGCCGAGTTCGAGGCCCGCGTGGCCGAAAAGATGGCAAAGCCAAGAAAAGAACTCCGCCCCAAGGGCTGCTCGTGGTACGAGAAGAACGCTGACGGGCACCTGGTCAGAAAGACCGCCTGCCCGCCCCACCACGACATCGACAAATGCGCCGGGTTTGCCACCTGTTCTCTCTACCACGCCCGCCTCGCCGCCGAGGCTGAAATGGACAACACTGCCGGATCAAAGTAGGCTACCGGCGTTTCCTAGGTTCTAGGTAGTTCACGCTCAAGTGAGCTGCTGCCCAAGGCCACGGTCTTCCCGTGGCCTTTTTTGTTGCCGCCATGAGCGGCTTTTTTTCATTCAGGAGGAAGATATGAAAGTCTTCATTTCCCAGCCCATGAAGGGAAAGACAAAGGAAGAGATCGAGGCCGACAGCGCCCTTGCTTGTAGGCTTCTGGAACTGGCTGGTCATGAGGTTATGATTGGCTACAAAGACAATCACCCCAAGACGAAGCATGAGGCCCTGTGGTGCCTGGGGGCGTCCCTTAAAATCCTCTCCCGCTGTGACGTCCTGCTCTACATCGGTGAGCGCGATAAGAACACTGAATTGCCCAGGGGATGCGAGGCTGAGATCCATTGCGCCGGTTCCTATGGTATCCCCGTGTTTTACGGGGAAGAAGGACTGCGCCGTCTTTGCTTCAAAGGATTGCAGGAGAAAGCGTAATGGAAATCAAATTCGTGAAGACCCACCCAGACGCCGTCATCCCCACCCGCGGCAGCGCCGGTTCCGCCGGTTTCGACTTGACCGCGGTAAGCCTGCGCCGCGCCGCCGACCTCTACATCTACGACATCGGCATTGCCATGGAGATCCCGGAAGGCTACTGGGGAGGAATCTACGCCCGCTCCAGTCTCTTTTTCACCGGTCTGGAAAAGTGCGGGGGCGTGTGCGTCATCGACAGCGACTACCGGGGCAGCATCCTTGTCATGTTCCGCGAAGTGCCCGGCGACCAGCACGCCCGCCGTCTGGCCCTGCACCCCATGTTCCCCGGAAAGACGGGGCTCATGCACCCCTACAAGCCCGGCGACCGCATCGCCCAGCTCATCATCCAGCCGTGCGTCATGCCTGTCATGGGGCGCGTCACCCTCTCCGAAATGGGCAGCATTCGGCCCTACTGCGATCTTCAAAAAGTCGAGTTCGTGGAAGTTGACCACCTGTCAAAGACAACCCGCGGCACAGGCGGATACGGAAGCACGGGAAGGTAGTAGCTATGAAGACCAGCATCAGGAAGCGGAAAAAGTTCTCCGTCTCCGGCAACAGATGCCCCTACTGCGGCACGGTCTACAAGCATGAAGGGATGGCCCGCAACTGCCTGCGCGGGCCTCTCTGCCGTATCTACAACAATGTCACCGGCGACAGGCGGCAGATAGCAGACATCCAGTTCAAGGCAGCGGCCTGCGTCCAATTCTTCGCCGCTCCACTCCTCAAGTGCGACAGGGACGGAGAATACTATCAGAAGATCAAACAACATGCCCAAAGCTGCCTTGACCTCATCGACGTGTTATACAGTAAGATGATGCCCCTTCGGTGCGGCATGGCGGTCTTTGATGCTTCAACCACCAAAGCCGCACGGCTCCTGGAATCCATCTGGCCGCCGGTCAAAACCGACATGACCCACCTGCTGGCCGTCATGTCCACACTGTTCTACGACGTTCGCCGCGCCCTGGACGAAGCCTGGCAGCATTACCCGGCGTGGGATACCGACGACGTGTGGGCTGAGATCGAGCAGGAGACGGACGCCCTTTTTGATCTTTTCAACCCGGAGGGGACAGAGGACTACCCGCATATCGACAAGGTGATGCCCGCCTATGACACCCTGCGAGAGTTCATCCTTCCCGAGCGCAAGACGGACATGCGCCTCTACCTGGCAGGGGAACGCTTCTGGATCGCCGCACCAACCAAGGCCGAAGCACGGGAAATCCTGCGCACGGAGACGGGCCTCGTCGGCCTCGCCATGAAAGGCATCGACCTGGGCGAAAAGCTGGAAGACGGGCGCACAGCAGGGGAGCTTCTGGCCACGGCCAATGGCATGCCAAAGATCGTGGCGCGGGCCGCGTAAAACAGGCCCCCTAAAAACTTCCTTTGCTGTCACAATTCCGCGGATCTGAAAATCTGGAAAAGCCGCACAGAAATTCACCTTTTCCCGTGGCCGGCACACGATACAAGGAGCTGACTGCCATGAGCAGGACAGACGCCCAGGAGCGACTGGCAGAGATCCAGAAGCTTTTGCAGGAACGACAGGCAGTCGTAAAAAAAGTAGACATCATCGACAGGCAAATACAGGAACTTGCGGGGCTATGCCCCGACAAAAAGAGAAAGGCCGCCCCCCTGAGCGCACGAGATTTTGTCCGGGGGTGCGGCCTTTCATAATTGGTGGACGTATGAGCATCTCGCAGCGACGTGACGGCAGATGGATGGTGAAGTACAAGCCCCACGGAGAAAGGGCATGGAGACAAAAAACCTTTGTGGACGAGCAGACAGCACGGGCTTGGGAAGCTGAATTCCTGGCGGAATCTACAGCCGAAGAAGAGCGCCTGACACTGGGCGAGGTGGTCATGCTCTATTACCGGAGCCACCCGGAAAGTCATCCCCGGACCAAGCGTAATGTCGTCTACTTCCTGGCGGGGCACGACGCTGATGGAAAGCATGTTCCCGGAGTAGGGGAGTTCCTGCGGGACAAGTTCGCCGATGCCCTGACACGACAGGATCTGGAGCGGATGCGGGAAGGCTTCCGCTCCAGAGGGACAGGAAACAACACCATCAACAAGTATCAGGCCTACCTGCACGCCATACTGGCCTGGGCCGTCGATCAGGAGCTCATCAGCCGTAATCCCTGGCGGGACTACAAACGTTTGCGTGTGCAGCGTCACCTATGCATGACGACGCTTGAAGATTTTCGGCGGGTCTATGCCTTTCTTCCCGCCCACCTGCAATGGGCCTTCAAGACAGCTTTTGCACTGGCCTTGCGACCGGGGCAGGTCGAACTCTTTTCCCTCACCTGGGATGCCTTTGATTGGCGCCGGAGCTTCGTCCATGTGCGTCAGGGCAAAACAGGGCTCATCAAGACCGTCATTCCGCCAGCCATGTATATGGAGGAAGCTGCCCGGCGTTACGCGGTGGACAGAGGCGCCGGGATCCATCTGGTCTGCCATCGTCATGGCCGACGGATCATATCATATAAGGATGCGTGGGCGTCTGCCTGCAAGAAAGCAGGTGTGAAAATGCGGCCCTACGATGTGCGGCACCTATCGGCCAGTGAGATGCTGGCCCGGGGAGCCGACCTTGCCTCGGTGGCTGCCCAGATGGGCCATTCTTCGGTCACGACAACGGGCAACACCTATGCCCATGTGACGGCAGGAGGGCAGGCAAGGGCGGCTGCTCTGATGCCTGTATTGGATGCCGAGAAGGTTCTTCTCTAAGAGGTTTGCACCATGTTTTTTGGTGCAACTTTTTTGTAAGTAGCTGATAATAAAAGACTACAAAGCGGACTCAAAATCCGTCGGTGGCAACACCTTGCGAGTTCGAGTCTCGCTCCCGGTACCATAAAAAAGATCAAGGGTTTACGGTTCGTCCGTGAACCCTTTTTGCTTTATCTGTATCTGTGACCTTGTTTAATAGGGTTGCAATACTAGCGGATTTAGATCGAGGTCGCTTTGATGTGAAAAGTTTAATTGTGTATTATATAGGTTTTTTTATAATAATGTAATATTGGATATGAAATGATAATTTACAATGAATATGAAAATAACCTTTTTGTATCTTTGAATATGTATTGCTATATCGCAAAAATTACGGAGAGAATATGAAGCATGTAATTGAATCATGGAGCGGGGTAGATAATGTTAGTAGATATAACCATCAAACAGGGTATATTGATATATATACACCTCACGCACTAATTCAGATTGCTGGATTTATTAAATATAAAATGAAAGATGATATAATTGTATATAGAGGGCAAACGCGAGACTATGGTGAGTTAGAGCCATCACTATATAGAAATAAAAAAGGAAGTAGACTTAGCGATATGTCTTCAAAAAGAAGAACTAGTGATCTCAAAATTATAATTGACGAGCTTGATAAGCGGCATGCATTTTTAGACGCTGTAG
>NZ_JBNPNC010000092.1:0-5328 GCF_050314315.1 Desulfovibrio sp. SGI.102
GGCGCCGGCGAAGGCGATGCGGGCAGCGCTTTCGATGGTGGCAGCGGCGGCTTCCTTGTCCATGCCCAGGAAGCGGTTGTCCGTGGCGCGGCTCAGGAAGCGCACGCCCATGTCGGCGGAGTTGACGTCGGCGTAGTCCCAGTTGGGATCACTAGCGGCGGCACCGGCATGACCGGTATACAGGTCGTTCACCGCGTTGGCCATGCCGTCGCTCAGGTTGGGGAACACGGTATGGGCGTCATTGCGCACGGCGGCGGTGGTGACCTTCTTGCCCGTACTGTCAAACTTGGCATCGCCCAGCGAGATCATGTCCGTGGTGGACGTCATGCCGTTGTTCTTCCAGCCGGCAACAGTACTTGTAGCCACATTGCCCACGATGGTGTAGGTCTGACCGGCCACGGCATCGGTGACCAGCAGCTTGGCACCTTCGGACACGGTGAGGGTGCTGCCGGTAGCATCGGCGAACTTGATGGCAGCCTTGTCGCCAAAGATGGCATTGCCATCGACCACCAGCAGGCTGTTGTCAGCGAAGGTGGCGGAGTTGGCAGTGCCAGTCCACGTTACGCTGTCATAACCGGCATCGCTATTCAGTTCGATGCTGCCGGTGGACTGAACAACAAGGGGCTTGGCCAGACCAAGCACGGTCTCCACACCGTCCTCACGCAGACCACCCTGCACCACGGAAGGCAGCCAGCCCTTATCCGTGGTACCCAGAGCCACATAGCTGTTGCGGCCGACCTGGAGAGCGTTGTTTACCGCATTGCTATCCGTGGCCGGATCATAGTTCTGCTTTTCGGTAGCAGCGTTGTTGGACGCATAACCCCAGTCAGGATCGAAGGTCATGGTAGTACCAGGCTTGGTGGTCATTTCCTTAACGACCAGGCTCACACCGTCAGAGTCGGTTTTACCGATGGTGACATTCCCCTCTGCAGCCAGCTTGTCGATCATGCCGGCACTGCCGTCCGTCATGGTGACGTCGTTGCTGACCGTCAGATCAGCCACGCTGATACCGGCCTTGGTCAGCGTCAGGCTCTTCACCGTGCTGGCATCTGTCAGCAGCAGGCTGCCGCCTTCCACGCTGACACGCTCGGCCGTCAGCTTCTTGGCAGCCACGTTGGTGGCGTCGATGTCCTTGGCGGTGATGGTGCCCTGCTGGGCAACGAGACTCAGCTGGCCGTCGTCAGATTGGGTGAGGTCATGACCAGAGGCATCGATCTTGCCTGTCTTGGCCACAAGGGCTCCGTTGGCATCGGTGACAGCACCACTCAGGGTGATGTCCTTTTCAGCCTGGAGGCCGCCATTATCCAGCTTTACATTGGTGGCCGTCACACTACCCGCAGCAGCGACAACACCGCCATTCTGGGCCGTGATGTTCGTGGCTTCGATGTCACCGGCAGCAACGGCGGGGTCAGCCCCAGCAGCCTGGATGGTACTGCCATCGGCCGTGATGGTGCCGGCCGTGATGTTGCCATTGGCCGTCAGCGTTGCGCCGCCCTGGGCAAGGAGCTGGCCCTTGGTGCCGCTATGCCCGTTGATGTCGCCATCCACCACAAAGGCGGCATCCTGGTTGCCGGTGACCAGCAGGGTCATATTCGACGCGCCGTTGCTGAAGGTCACATCGTCCTTGATGAGACCACTATTGGCGGTACCGGTATCACCAAGCATGAGCGTGCTGTCGCTGTTCGCGAAGTTAACGCCGCCATCCACCACGGCAAAGTCGGCAGTGTCGCCGGTCAGCTGCAGGGTACCCGTGTTAACCGTCAGGGACCCCCCTTCGGCAAGTTCCACACCCTTCCAGGCGCCGTTAAGGGTATCGCTAGACTTTACGCCCGTCACCACCAGCGTCTTGGTCTCGTTGGTGGCAATATTGGAATTGTTGATGTCGTCAATGGAAACCATGCCGGAGGAAATGGCAGCACCAGGCTTGAACATGTCAGCAACGGTGTTATCACCGGCGTTGATGACGCCCTGATTACCAAACTTGCCCTGAAGGTTCGTCACCGTAAGCTCACCGTCCGTCGTGCCCGTCAGATTGACCGTACCGCCGTTGGCGAGATCCGCACCAGCAAAGCCAGTGCCAAGGGCAGTATCTGTCGTGACGTTCAGGATACCGCCCTTCGCAACGTTGATATCGGTCTTGTCATCCGTCGCGACCGTACCCGTGGCATTCAGAGTGCCCTCAACCGTCACAACGCCGGTACCGGTAACCTCAATATTGCTAGAGGTCAGCGTGGCAAGACTATCAACGGTAAGCCCCTTGTCGGCCACCACCTCGGCAGCGGAGACAACACCGCCACCGGTGAGGGTCAGGGCGTTATTGTTGAAGACCCCGGCCTCGTCCCCAGCAGTGCCCGTGGACAGGGTGCCCGTGGACAGGGTGCCGAGCTGCAGGGTGGAGCCTTCGGCCACGTTCAGCTGGTCGAAGCGGACCACCTGGCCATTGAACGCACCATCATAGTTGGTGAAGGCCAGAGTGCTGTTATTAACTGTCGCCTTGCCTGTATTGGTTGCGTCATGGCCCTGACCAAAGACCGTGCCGGCAAAGCTGCTGTTGCCGTCAAAGGTCACGGTCGCCTTCTCCACCGTGGCCGTACCGTTATTGAGGGCATAACCGCCGGCATGGATGTTGCCCTTGATATCGGCATTGCCGCTGATGGTCAGATTGGCAGTGGTCACCTTTGCCTCAGCATTGGAGCCATCAGCCAGGCCACCGGCAAAGACATTGCCATTGATGGTGCCGCCGTTGATGGTGGTGTTGGCGGTGATGACGTTGGACGTGACCTTCCCGCTAGACCCCTTGGCGCTGGCCACACCGCCGCCTACCACGGCAGCGTCGCCTTTGGCTTCTTCAGCGAATTGTGCTCCGTAACGCAGAGCATTGATGGTTCCGCCATTGATGGTCAGCTGACTTTCCGTAACCGTCGAGGAGACATCGCCTGTGGCAGTGTTATAGTTTTCCGCGACGCCGCCGCCGACCACACCGGCGATCTGGGTGCCGCCAAGGATCTTCGTATTCGCGTTAGTCACGCTCACCGTTGCCTTGCCGGTGCCCGTTCCTTTGGCAAGGCTGCCACCGATAACGCCGCCGCCCAGCACCTTCACGGAATCACTGATGGTCACATTCGTCGTGTCGATGGTCAGACTCGCCTCTTGACCATCGGCATAAACAAGGGCCTTGCCGCCGCCCAGAACGTACTGGGCCTTCTTGTCAGCGCTCTGTAATGTGCCGCCGCTGACGAGGACATTGGTCGTATCAATTTTAGACGTCGTGCTGCTGCCGCGTACGTAGCTGCCGCCCATGACTTCGCCGTCAAGGGTGCCACCAGTCAGAGCAACACTGGTCGACGTAATATCCCCTCCTGCGTTGCCTGTGCCGTCGATAAGGTTACCGCCCACCAGGTCGCCCGTGACGGTACCATTCTTCATGGTCAGCGACGTCTTCGTGACATTAACAGTGCCGCCATTGACGGCCACGCCACCGGCAACGACCTTGGCATTGTCCTTATCTTTGTTGCCCTGGATGGCGGTCTTGTCACCGTCAATGACCACAACGGAATCCTTGACCGAAGCAGTGGCCTTTTCGCCAGTGGCGAAGCCCGCACCAGCCACGGCAGCGGAGCTGGACGCCTTTGTGCTGGGACTCGTGGTATAGACGATGTTGGTCACCGTCCCGCCGTTGACGTACACGGTAGAGGTATCCTCGACAGTGCTCGTGGCCGAGCCTTTATCGTTCAGATACTCGGCCAGGCCGCCGCCCACCACACCGGCAATGCTCGTGCCGTCGTTGATGGTCACCTTGCTGTTGGCCACAGTGGCAGTGGCAGTGGCAGCGTCTTCAGTCGCACTAGGCGTCGCACGGCTAACGCTGCCGCCCACCACAGCACCGGTAGTCACCGAGGCCTTATTATTGACCGTGACGGAAGAGGTGCCCGTGATTGTGCCCGTGGCCTTGCCATTGCCAAGTACCTTGTCGCCACCCACAATGTATTCCGCCTGGGGCATCGTGGCGGAGTTGGCAGCACTGAACACGACGCTGGTGTTACCGTTGGTGGTCACCGTACCGGCACCACGCGCATAGCTGCCGCCAATGACGTCGCCCTCGACCGTGCCGGCCTCGACCGTGCCGGCCTCGACCTCCACGTAGGAATCACCGTACAAGGTCGCCGTGCCGCCCTCGGCCATGTTGCCGCCCACCAGGTCGCCAACTTTGCTGACGTTCTTCACGACAATGCCGGAGGTGTTGTTCTGGCCTTTCGTGCCCACGGTCACCGTGGCGCCCTTACCCTGGGCCAGGCTGCCGCCGAGGACCTTGTCTTTGATGATCAATCCTTTGCCCTCGGCCTGGGCAATGGTCACCAGCGTATTGCCGGTGATGGCGCTGGTGGCCGTGCCCTGATTGTCTGCCACGAGAGCCAGGCCGCCGCCGATGATGGAGGGATCGAGTTCGATGGCCCCCACCAGGGCGGAGGAAGAGGAGTGCTCGAAGGTGCCGCCGGTGATGGTCACAGAAGTGGAAGCGTCGGTGACGGAGAGTTTTTGTTCCTTACCACCAGAGCCATAAACATGGGCCACACTGCCGCCCGTCACGGAGGTATCGAACTTGCCGCCGCTGATGTTCACGGTGATGTTTTCGGCAGTAGCAGTATTATTAACGCTAACGTCTCCAGTGCTGGCCTTGAGGTAGTTGCCGCCCATGACCAGCTCGTAGTCTTTAGTTTTGCCTTCCTTACCAAACGTACCGCCGTTGATGGTCAGCGAGATATTGCCGGTCTTCAGATTGGCACCGGCTCCGCCGGCGACCTTGCTGCCGCCCACCACGAATTCGGCGGAAGTGGTCTCATCGCCGCTGATGGTGGTGGTGATATTGCCGTGCGTTACGGTAAGGAGCTTGACATTTTCAGCCGCAGCCAGGTTTCTGGCGTAGCTGCCGCCGATGATCTCGCTGATCTTACCGCGCTTGACGGTGAGGGTGATGTCGCCTTGAGCCTTTTCGGCAGTCTCAGGGGTGTTTACCAGCCAGCCGCCCATGAGGTGGTCGGCATCTCCACTCCATTCCTGACTGCCACCACCCAAAGGCTTATCGTCTGCGGCGGTCGCCATGCCGGCGCCGCCCATGATCAGCATACCGGCCACAGCCAGGCTGCCGAAGGTGTTCATCAGGTGGCACTTTTTGAGCACCGCCTTGTACCGGTTGATCAGATTCCCGATGGCTCCCTTGGTAAGTTGCATACAGATTTCTCCCGAATTTGCGACGTCCAGCCAACAACGGGCGTCAGGTGTACAGGCAGGCTGTCAGGGCGCGAGACAAAGAACCGCTGCAATTAAGAG
>NZ_JBNPNC010000093.1:0-5278 GCF_050314315.1 Desulfovibrio sp. SGI.102
CACGGGGCGCAGGGCTTCGATGGCGGCCCTGTCCAGGACACGCTGGTTGGAGCTGCCGCGGAAATCCAGCTCCAGATCGCGCAGGGCTTCCACATAGGGACCGTCCACCAGCACGTCCACCTTGTCCAGCAACCGGCCCACGGCCGGGATCTTTTGGGCAAGGCTGTAGAGTTCCTCGCAGGTGTAGCCGCTGTAGGCATAGACGTTCTTGCCCGCGGCGTGCACGGCATCGGCCAGGTGGCACAGGGGCTCGGCCTGGACGAAAGGCTCGCCGCCGGAGAACGTGATGCCCGACAACAGGGGGTTTTCCATGAACTGACGCAGGATGTCGTCCGTATCCCGGAACTCTCCGCCGTCGAAGTCATGGGTCTGCGGATTGTGGCAGCCCGGGCAATGATGGGGACAGCCCTGGGTGAAGACCACGTAGCGCAGTCCGGGACCGTCTACGATGGACTCTTCCACAATACCGCTGATGCGGAGCCTAGGCATGCTTGACGCGGTCGCGTTCTTCGGCACGCTTGGCGTTGTTGAAACGGTCAAGCGTCCCCACCAGATAGCCGGTGATGCGGCGCACGCGTTCAAAAGCCACGCCTTCGCCCACCATTTTCACTTCGGCTTTGGTCTCGGTCAGTTCAGATTTCATCAGCATGGTCCAGGCTCCTCCTCTTGGGGTAAAAAGTGACGGAAACTAACGGCAGCAGTTGGGCATGTGCGGATACTTGCGGCGCAGCATCTTGAGCGTTTCCTGACTCACGGCCTCGCCCTCCTTGCGCCCGCAGCGGGGGCACTGGCCGTTGATGACGCCCACATAGCCGCACACAGGGTCGCGGTCCAGCGGATGGTTGATGGATCCGTAGCCCACACCCTTGTCGTGCATGAAACGGATGATGGTCTCAAAGGCTTCCAGGTTCTTGCAGGTATCGCCGTCCAGCTCCACATAGGTGATATGACCGGCATTGGTGAAGCTGTGGTAGGGCGCTTCCAGCTCGATCTTGCGGAAGGCCTTGATGGGGAAATACACGGGCACGTGGAAGGAGTTGGTGTAGTACTCCCGGTCCGTGACGCCCTTGATGACGCCGTACTTCTTGCGGTCCAGGGCCACGAAGCGGCCGCTCAGACCTTCGGCAGGCGTAGCGATCAGGGTAAAGTTGAGATGCGTCTTGGCGGCTTCGTCATCGCAGCGCTTGCGCATGTGTTCCACGATGCGCAGACCCAGCTTCTGGGACTCTTCGCTCTCGCCGTGATGCTTGCCGGTCAGGGCCACCAGGGTCTCGGCCAGACCGATGAATCCCACGGTCAGGGTGCCGTGCTTGAGCACTTCGGCCACGCTCTCGTCCCAGTCCAGCTTTTCGGAATCCAGCCAGATGCCGTTGCCCATCAGGAAGGGATAGTTGCGCACCTTCTTGGAGCACTGGATGTCGAAGCGGTGCAGCAGCTGGCGGAACACCAGGTCGATCTGATCGTCCAGCAGCTGGAAGAAGCGGTCCAGATCGCCCTTGGCCTCGATGCCCAGACGGGGCAGGTTGATGGACGTGAAGCTGAGGTTGCCGCGGCCACAGGTCACCTGGCGGTCGGGGTCGTACACGTTGCCCAGCACGCGGGTGCGGCAACCCATGTAGGCCACTTCGCTGTTGTAGTCACCGGGCTTGTAGTACTGCAGGTTGAACGGCGCATCCAGGAAGCTGAAATTGGGGAACAGACGCATGGCCGAGGTCTTGATGGCCATCTTGAACAGGTCGTAGTTGGGGTCGCCTTCGTTGTAGTTGACGCCTTCCTTGACCTTGAAGATCTGCACCGGGAAGATGGAGGTCTCGCCGCTGCCCAGACCGGCCTGGGTGGCCAGCAGCAGGTTGCGCACCACCATGCGGCCCTCGGCGGAGGTGTCGGTGCCGTAGTTGACGGAGCTGAAGGGCACCTGCGCACCGGCGCGGGAATTCATGGTGTTCAGGTTGTGCACGAAGGCTTCCATGGCCTGATAGGTGCGGCGGTCGGTGATGCGCAGGGCTTCCTCGGCGGCGTAGGCATGGGCGGCACGCACCAGATCGCGCTCGTTCTCGGCCACCAGGCCTTCCATGCGCTTGCCCAGTTCGTCCACATCGGCCATGCGGATGGCGGGCATCACGGGCAGCAGGATCTGCTGGCTGAATTCCTCGGCCTGGGCGGCATCCATGCCGGTCCTGATGCGCACGAAGGCGGTGAAGGCGTGGCGGTATTCCTTGCGGAAGGTCTTGGCCACGCCGCCGGCCATGGCGTAATCGAAGTGCGGCACGCTCTGGCCGCCGTGCATCTCGTTCTGGTTGGCCTGGATGGCGATACAGGCCAGGGCGGAATAGCTCTCGATGGAATTGGGCTCGCGCAGATGGCCGTGACCGGTGGAGAACCCGTTGCGGAACAGCGGGATCAGGTCGATCTGGCAACAGGTCTCGGTGAGCATGTAGAAATCCTTGTCATGGATATGGATGTCACCGTTGATGTGCGCGGCCGAGGCGTCCTTGGGCAGGACGTAGTTGTCGGTGAAATACTTGGCCCCTTCGGAACCGTACTTGAGCATGGTGCCCATGGCCGTATCGCCGTCGATGTTGGCGTTCTCGCGCTTGATGTCTTCTTCGATGGCGGGCGCGTAGGTCAGGGTCTTGTAGATCTCCATCAGGTACGATTCCGCGTTGCGGCGCTTGGTGTGCTCGGCGCGGTACAGGATGTAGGCCTTGGCGGTCTTGGCGTAATCGTACTGGATCAGGGTCTCTTCCACCACGTCCTGGATCTCTTCCACATGGCGGAGGTTCTGGGCTTCGAGCTTGCGGCAGACCTTTTCGGTGACGAACAGGAGATCCGTGGGGGACATGTCCTCGCCGGACGCCTTGTTGGCCTTGGTAATGGCATTGAGAATCTTGACGGAATCAAAGGCGACCTCGGTCCCGTCCCGCTTGATGATGCTCGCAAGCATGTTTTCCTGCTCCAGATCCAAAGATATTTGTTTTCCTGACCCGTTTTAGGGTCAACACAAAAGACCCTCCCTGTAGGGGAGGTCTCAGGCCCTGAAAAATCGCGAAAAAAAGGTGGAAAAAAGATACGGACGCCCGTCGACAGAGTGTCATGACGTCCCTTCCCAGCGGCAAAAACCCGTTGCCGTGAGGCTGTCCCCATGGACAAGCGGCAGAAGCAGGTCTTCCGGCTCGTCACCCTGCTCCCGGCCTTCCCGGCGGTTGCCAGTGGCACACGGGGGGAGCAGGTTCTGCGACTTACGGCGGCGGGTCCGCTCCCGGATCTCACGGGATTCCCGATGAAGCTCGTAGCAGCGCTTCTGCCCGCTCAAGATGGCAAAAGGAGCCCCAACTGTCAACACAGAGTTTTTGTAAGTATTTTACAACATTTTGAAATAATTGTAAAAAATCACAAGTCTGCGCCAAGACAGGCAATTTGCCAAAGTCCGCGCCAATTCTGGGCTGGCGGGATTTTTGAATCCGCAGACCACTCCGCCTGCGTCGTTTTTCACAACTTGCCGCCCTGCCGGAGCCCCCTTTTCCGCATAAAAAAGGGCTCTCCTCCGGGAAGCGGCTCCCCTGCCAGACGCCCCCTGCCGGATGACACAGCCCGTGTACGGACCGCGCATCCGGCGGGGACCCGGTTCAACCGGCGCGGGTACCCGTAAGTGCCCGCGCCAGCCTGTGGTCGCTAGACCGCCAGCTTGGGCAGGGTCGAGGCGCCGTGCGGCATGATGATGGTGCGCACGTCCAGCTCCTGTCCCAGGAAATGGCGGGCCTTGTCCAGGGCCTCGTCCAGGCTATGGCAGACATGCATCTTCGTCTTGCCGAACAGGGCGGCATCCATGTCCGTCACCAGGATGAGGTTGTGTTTCTCGGCCGCCTCGGCAAAGAGGAAGCCCACATAGCTGCCGATGGAAAAAGTATCGCGCAGGGCCTTTTCACGGGCCTGCATGTCGCTGTAGGCGCAGATCTGCGTCTCCACATCGGGGTTGCCGAAGCCTTCGGAGCAGCGGGAAAGCAGGATCATGGTCCCGCCCGGCTGCACGGCGCTCAGGGCGTTGCTCAGCAGCTTGATGGTCTGGTAAAGGTTGATGTCCTTGGGGTAGCCGCCCGCGCTGGCCACCACCAGGGGCGTACGCTCGGGGATGGCCACGCCTTCCATGCTGTCCACCAGACGGCAGGCCGCCGCATGGGACTGGACCCAGTCACCGGCAAAGGCCTTGATGATGCGGTAATCGTCATTGACCACCACATTGAGGCCGAAGCAGGGCCGGGCCATGGCCGCGGCCTCGAAGATGTCGGCATGGAAAATGTTGGTGTCCGCCATGTTGGCGCTGCGCACGTCGGCGTTGGTGCCGTTGCCGAAGCCGGGGTTCAGGGCCTGCTTGTGATGGCGCTGGATGGTCTCGTAACCGGCGATGCCGGGCAGCAGCATCTTGCCGCCGCCACCGAAGCCCGCCAGGAAGTGGTAGACCACGCCGCAGGTGATGATGATCTTGTCACAGGCCATGGCGTAGCTGTTGAACCACACCGGCGTGCCGCGGCTGGTATCGCCCACGTGCACCAGATGGGCCGTATCGCGGCAGTCGTGGTCGATGACGCGGATACGGCGGCAGATGTCCTCGCCCAGCAGACGGGCCTGCTCGTCGCCCATGTGGGCACGGTGCGTGCCCGTGGCCGTGACGATGAGGATGTCGCTGTCGGGGATGCCGCAGGCGTTGAGCTCTTCCACCATCACGTGGACGTAGACCGCGGGCGACTGCCACAAGCGGGTCACATCGGGCACCAGCAGGCAGATCTTCTCGCCGGGGTTGACGATGTCCTTCAGGCAGGGCGAGCCGATGGGATGGCGCAGGGCCTCACGCACGGCCTGATCCGGTTCCATGACCGGCAAGGACACAGGATTGGATTCCAGCACGGCCGCCAGGTTCTTGTCGGCCACCGGCATGGTCCAGGAAATATCACCATAGTGCAGCGTATGTTCTGACATGACGCACCTCATTCCCTCTAAGGCCAGAAAACAGCGGAACAGCTCCGCAGAGGTCCGCGACTATAGGCCCCTCGCCCGCGGGCCGCAAGCCCAAAATCCGGGGAACCATCCGATTTTATTTTATAAAATATCACATACCAAGCACTTTGCTTTGATTCCGTGCCGCCTGCCGGACTGCGCCCCGCCCCATTGATCCCCTCCTCTCCCGCCCTTGGTAAACGGGATCGAACCAAACAGCCCGCAACATCCACGCCTGCCCCTCTCCAGACAGCGGCGGGGACCGGCAGACAGACCTGAGCAAAAG
>NZ_JBNPNC010000094.1:0-5260 GCF_050314315.1 Desulfovibrio sp. SGI.102
AGCTGTTTCGGCACGTCGGTATACACAATGGTATACATCTTCGCCGGGGAGGCTATTTTTCAGGCACGAAAAAAGCCGGTAAGCTACATGCTGTAACCTACCGGCTTTGCTGCCTTAGTGGCGGAGAGGGAGGGATTTGAACCCTCGATACAGGTTTAAGCCCGTATACTCGCTTAGCAGTCGATTGATTTTGTTTTTAACTATCTAGAATATATGGTGTTTATTTTTCAATTTCAACACGTTCTGCGCGTTATGGCGCTGCGCTACGCCATACGTACCATAAAACTTGAAAAAATACGTCAGACAATCAGCCCACAAAAGCAAGCGCCAACACATCCAGGCTAGCACTTTGCGGGTTCTTTTCAGCGTCGATTATTATACTGCCATTACATTCAAGCATGTTTGCCGGGAACTTGAAAGCGTTCTCTACCTCGTTAAATGATACATCATCGCCAACGGAAAGCATAAGACTGAGCTCTTGTAGTTTTTCGCGGTAGCTTGATTCCAGTCCTTCGGTAGCTTGAACGCATGACTTTATGCCGCTGAGATAGCCTTTTGCGCTACCATAGCTGAGGATTCCGAAAATATGCTCTTCTTCGGTATCGCGAAGGCTGCTCAGGATATGGCTGATGGCTAAGTAAGTTACCTTGAAGATGTTGAAAGATTTATCTCTAACCTGTGAAAGTATGGTTATATTGGCATGTTCGGAGATGTTTGTGGCGGTATTTTCGTCTAGGATAGCATTTGGCTTGATTATGAGTATTGTCTGCTTATCTTTTGATAACTCACATATATTTGCTGTCTCTTTAGCTACTTCATCGGTACTCATATCAGAGAATATAAAAACATTGTCTACTTTTGATATTCTTTCTATAACGTCATTAATAAAGGCATCTTTGTTTGACTTTGTATCAGCCGACAGTAATACTTCACCAAACTTTGAGTATTTGTTGTCGGAATCTGTGATGATGCTGAAAGGCTGCTGGACTCTGAGTTCACTAAAATAGCCTATTTCTTCGTTGAAACTATCATTGCCAATGAAAATGAAGTAAGAATTATCTATAACGAGTTCGTAAATATCATCATTTTGCAGCTCTAGCATAAAGGTACTCCTTTTTGAGTGGTATACCAGTAAGCTGCATTTATATTGATTCTCTCGGCCTAAAAAGCTAAGATGTCCCCCGTTACGTGGCTTCTTCCCATGCGTTCGGTACGGCGCAAACTCCCGTTTGCCGGGTAAGGGAGGTTAGCCGCATGAGACGCCTTGTGCTCTTGGCGCTGCTGACGCTCCTTTGTCTGATGCTCCGGGCCTCGTCCCGGCTGTAGATAAAACAAAGGCCCCCGTCCGGCGGGCACCGGGCGAGGGCTGAAACAAGCAGTTAACCACGTAACATCAAAGGGACGCTCATGCGTCGTACCTGCCGGGGGAGTGTTGGTAGCATTCTCCCGGCACCTTTTTTATAAGCATTCTTTCAAGAGATTGCAAGCCGTGTGCCTTGCATGAGCCTTCAGCTCCAGAGCAGTGCTTGCAGGTAGCCCCGTTAAAAAGATAAGATGTCCTCCGTTACATGGCTTTCTTCCCATGCGTTCGGTACGGCGCAAACTCTCGCTTCTCTTTTCTTTACGAAAGACACAGCAGATATTCAATTACAGTTTTAATTTATCGTATTGCTCCTGTAATTGTTTCTCTTTCATTTTTTCTTTTTGTTTTTTATCCTTAATTTTTGCTGTATTTATTTTTTCATCATAGCTTTTTACCGAATAGTAAAGTATTCCTGGAAATACAAATCCTGTTCCTTTTTTATGATATTTAATATCATAGCTATCGCATTTAGATATAAAATCTACTGATTTTACTTTTAGATATGACACTGTTTTCATCTTTTTTATTGTGTCATCTAAATCATTAAATTTTCCTTTCCATATGTAGTGTTCTGTCTTTCTTTTTTTGAAATTATCTATAGAATAACTTATTTGTGCATATCCTCCATATATGTCTTCAAGCTTTTTCATTACAACATCAGGATGTTGTTTTACTTCTACAATCACTCTAGATAGATTGTTATCAATAAAAATATAGTCCCACCTAGGGTTTTGTTCTCCCCATTTTAATAACATAGAATTGCATCTAACTACCCCCTCAGATGGAGAATGCTTTGTAAAGCTGTGCTTAAAATTTTCTGTAATATTTTTTACTTCTTCAATAGACATTCCAAACTTTAAATCAAAGAATGTCATTTTGTCAGATCCAGCTTGGCATAATGATGTGTTGATAAAAAAAATAAATACAAATAATATAATAAGATTATGCATTTTCCCCTCCACAACTATTGAGATTTTTAGTCAGACAAAACCAACATTACACCCCAACATCAAAATTGGATGACTCCGGTACTCCACTCCTCTGAACAGCTACGGATTAGATAGGTAAAACGATGCGTACACCCTATGCAAATAGTATAAAATGGCACGATACTTTCAGAAAAAGAGAGAAGATCCTAACTTTCAAGTTATGTTCTTAGAAAGTATTGACTGAAGATGGAAAAATATTAATCTGAAGAAGTATTTTTGATTGGATACTCTTTATTCATTTTATAAGATGTTAATAATTTATCTAAATCATCATCTAATGGATTTCTTGACAATACCTCATTAAGATTGCTTGTCCTATACTTGTGTTTAATTATAAAAAAAATATCTTTTTCATCATTATTCTTTATGTTGATATCAGCACCAAGTTTTATTAGAACATTTGCGCACTGTATTTTTCCGTGTTCGATTGCTACAAATAATGGAGTTTTTCCAGAGAAATCTTGATAATTAATATCTTTAAATAGCTGTATAGAAAGTATTAATTTTTTAGTATTTCCACCAGCGGCTGCATAGTGTATAATGCACCGTCCATTTTGGTCGAGAAAATCATATCTACTAAATAAATTTGAGATCTTTTTTGTATTTTTAAAATTAATTGATTCTGTTATTAATGCTCTAAAAAGTATATTCAAGTTATCATTGTTATAAACATCTATTTCTGCACCATTATCTATGAGAATATTAACATAATCCCAGTACCCACATCTCGCTGCAAACAATAATGGAGTTTCGCCAAAATTATTTCTTTCGTCTCTAAGATTTTTCATAGAGCTTAATTTTTTTACGGCATCATCTTGTCTTGTTATTATGGCGCGAAATAAATTATTACATTTTGTAGCATCCATGCCAGAATAATGGCCTATCTGTGGAGTATGTCTTAACATATTTCTGACATAATTACTTAGTTTTGCATTTTTAATTGAATAATCATAAGCTATTTTCCCATAACTATCTTTTACTAACGGCTTTGCTCCAGATTTGAGGAGAGATATAATAGTTTCATCATCTGCACGCATTGCGGCATGATGGAGTACTGTCATATCAGGTTCGAGCTCTGAAATTATTTTTTCTTTTTTAGAAATTTTTTTTACTGTATCCCAATCATCCATATGTGCCGCATTCATAATTGCAGACCACGATCCTGCTCCATCACCATCTTCTGTGTCTTGCTCATTTGCTAAAACAAAAGAATCTAACAAAATACAAAACAATGATGCAAATAGAAAAATCCGTATAAACATATGTCTCCTCTAAACAATGATGTTATATATTTCCAGATTCCATGACATAGAATCTGGAAAAAGTGCCATTGTAAGGTCTACTATGCCTCTGTCTTCCGTTGTTCTGCTCAAGGTACACCATTTGTGATTTGCTCTGATAGAGTTTACCGGCAGCTATCACTTCAGGATATACTCCCCAGTTATCCGTGCAGAACAGCTCAGCTTTCCACCTTGAAAGACGTTCCATCAATTTTGATAGCGTCGCTTTATCCCTTCCTCATCCATAACTTGTTTTTTCTGACTTTAGATACTGCCACATTTCATCGAGTTCGACGCAAATGGCCTCATTATGAGCAGGTTTTTCATGGTGTTTTTTTCAAATAATTTTATTCACTTCAAAACAACATTCGGATAAACCCCAATGAGCCTTGAGATAGACAGTATTGAAAGCCCCTGAGTGTACAAGGTTACTGCCATAGCCTTTTCTTGTACAGGCCGACCACGAGGAGTCAGTCTCGTAAATTGCAAGGAACAAATCTTGTACTTATTTTTTGTTTTCCTTTTATCTGCAATTTTGTGATATCTTATAAGCTATGTTAAAAGGTCATATGTCTGAAGTAACGGGCTTGTGTACCTCCACACTCTTAGCTTTCATTGACTCCGTGTACGCTTTAAATTGCGCCTGATTGTCCCATTGGCAGATAAATAAAAAATTTTTACCGGGAGTACCGTCGTTCCAGAATCCAGGGGGGGAGCGATGATAGAATAGGACATAATGTTCCCTTCCAAACTCGTTATTGGGTTCACCTGGAGCCCAATTCAGGTATGTGGCTTTACCCTTGGTTAAGGAACGCCATATACCTTCGCTGTTTTTGTCTGTCAGTCCAAAATAGACATCTTTTGCATTTTGACGTTGTAGCCATGCATATATAAAAGTATTTTCTTCAGTGGATTCTATAATGGCCAGTTGCCCATAGTGTTTCTGACAGAAGCGGGAAGCAGCTTCCCAACTGTCAACCGTGCTGATTTCGCTACTGTTGAAAACTTTATAATATTTACCTTTGAATGAAGTAGTATTGGAAAGAGACGTTTTTTCCCATAATTCTTGTGGAATCGGATTTGGCGTTGTGCCGAGTCCTCGTGTTGTGGTATCATTCATCTGAGCAAACAGAATAAATCCGGTGAAAATTAAGAGCGAAAACAACACAAGAATAAGATATTGCGTTTTTGTCCATCCTCCCTGTTGTTGTGTGAACGGCTGCTGCCCATCTCCTTGGGATTCTCTCCAGATTCGACGAATTCCAATAAATATCCCAGGGAGATAGGCTAGTCCAATAGCCCCAGCTATGAGAAATATGCAGATAATAAGGCCGAGAAACAATCCTCGGCGGAATAATAACTGGCTAATAATGGCCCAAAAGGCAATTGTACCGCTGGCACCGGCGGCTGATGAAAGCCATTTTTTCAATATTTCCCAGCTGAATGCATAGCCAAAACCATAAATGATTCCCATTGGAATACCTATGGCTAATGTCGGCCAGAGTGCACTTCTGTCAGTAAGTCCAATTATTATACTTACTGTAGTAATAAGTACACCACCAATAACACCAAGTAATGCTTGTTGTTTTGCAGTCATTTTACACTCACATATTTAGAAAGGCTCTTGA
>NZ_JBNPNC010000095.1:0-4712 GCF_050314315.1 Desulfovibrio sp. SGI.102
GACGGGCAGGAACAGCAGGCGGGTCCCGGAAGAGGAACCGGCTCTCAGCTCCGGATGGAAAGGAAGAGACCGGCGTCGAGGAAGCGCGCTTAGGTGTCTTCCGGTGTAGTTTCCGGAGGAATGCCCGAAAAGGTATTCCTCCCCACCAGATGCAGGACTCGTCCGGAAAAGGCACCGGCCTTATCTTGCCGAACGGGAATTTCAGACAAACATGTCGAAATTGTTGAGTAAATTGGAATCTATTGGCTTTTCTTCACTACGGGAGGCGTTTTTTGGGCCAAGGCGTGCCTTCCATTGAATGGCCTGCGTGAGAAAGGCATTGAGAGCCTGTTCCAAGAAGGGAAGGGAATCAAAGCTTTCATCGTGGCGTTTCCAGAGGACAATAACGTCGAGTCTACTGTCTACAGACAGGGCCGCTCCGCCTGTTTCCGCTCCGAGCAGGGAAGCCTGCATGAGTTCACGGCAGATATCATCGGCCTGTGCGGAGAGTTTGCCCAATTCACAATACATGATCAGGGCATGGTCTTCCTGGTTATGCAGGAAGGTTACTTCATGTTCGCCGTCGAAAAGCAGGGAGCATTGCCCATCGGCATCGAAGGTCAGGCGGTCGATGCCCATGGATGTTCCAAGCTCTTCAAACAGTGCGGTCAATTCCATTGTGGACTCCTTTTTTATTGCTGATTCTTTCACCGGCGGGAAGGCCGTTCTGCACGGCCTTCTCTGTTTCAGCGGTAGTATTTCGAGAGAATGGGGAATTCGTCACTGTGGGTTTGTATGATTTTTTCTATGTTCTCTACAAACCGATTGGCATTCATGTACGCCTCGAGCTGGTTGGCATCCATGCCTGTGGCGAACAGCGCGTTATCCGCCATGTTTGCAGACTGAACGGCATCTTTGGCCGCGGCCTGGCCGTCAGCCCCCGTGTCTTCGGAGACCTGAGCGGTTTCCTTAGGCCAGGATGCTTCGTAGAGCTCGGCGATTTTTTTGAGCAGTGCTTCTTTTTGCTCTATAAGCTGTTCGTATAACGGGGACTCTGGGGCGGTCGTTGTTATATCCATAATCAGCTTGTTCAGTTCTTCCCTGTGCTGGCACATCGGGTCGGTGAAGCGCTGGAGCAGATCGGCTTCCTTAGCCAGGCCTTCACGCAGCTTTTTCACTTCGTCGGGTACGTCTTCCCCTTCCTTGCCGCGCAGGAAAGGCATGCGGTTGAGGTCGAAGGTTTTGGTACGGCCTATGTCCAGGCCATCGGCTGCCTTTAAAACCATACCTTCTACGGTGGTACTGTGTTTGGTTATAGTGCCAATAACTTCCTGTTCGTAGTCCTGCCCCATGGTATTCTGCCCGAAGTCGGACTTCATAAGTTTCACGGTTGTCTGGGCACTGTCCTTTTCCCATTTGTCGACACCTGGGCCTTGGCGGCCGACGTCGTAGCCTGTAATACCACAGAGTACAGCATTACGGTCTACGGGAATACCTTGTTCTTCCAGGATGGAGCACATGACCGAGGCAAAGATGAAGGCGCGGGTGATGTGGCCTCGTCCATGGGTGGAAGAGCCTCTGTCAAAGCCCTTTTCATGGGAAAGATACTCATTGATATGACGGACAAGGAAATCGCGCCTTGCCGTGTGAGTAGTGGGCATACTGCCTGGTACGGCAGCAGCAGGGAAGGGCGAGTATGCCGGATATGCCTTATCGAAGGTGGCCATGGTTTGCGGGGCAACCTCGCGGAATAAGGCACGGTTTTTTTCAGGCACAAGGGCGAGATTGGCGTTAAATTCGATATCGACTTCCTTTTCTCCGACTTCTTTTTCCGCATTTTGAAGGTGGAATATGCTCATTGTGGAGAGGGTATTGAGCAAGCCGTAGTCGTTGACCTCCGCCATGATGGCTTCGTTGGTGACAATTCCTCTCAGCTGCCTTATCATTGAGAGCATTTCGGGAGAATGCAGCCGGTCGTAAAGGCCACGCATCTGTTCCTGGCTCAAAGGCGGTATCCCGTTCTTTATCAAGGAATAGGCCATGAAGGAGGCGCGATTCTTGGCGGCAAACTTTTGTTCGGCACTATAATCTTTGCCTTTGGCATAGGTGTCAGTACGTTCGTCGGTGAGCTGTGCCGCTTTGGCCAGAGTGCGGAAGGTTTCTTCCGCAGAGAGCGGAGGATCTGCTTTGGCAATGGTTTGTAATGCTGCAGCCTGTATCTGGGCGTTATCGAAGGTAAGCTGCAGTTCTTCTGGATCCGTGATATCAGAGCTGCGTATCCAGTGGGAGAAGGCGGCTCTCTGTTCGGAAGTCATGGGGAGGTTATTCAGCTTGTTGAGCAGATCAGCCTTTTTCTGAAGAACAGGCTGTGCCGCTCGTTCGATGATGTCAGCAGCAATCTTCTCAGGGCTTGTGTTCTCGTTACTGGGGGTCGCCATGTACGTTTGAACCTGCCTGGGGATGGCTTTCGCGATGAGAGTCAGTGCACTTCTTCTTAAAATTTCTCCTTCCTGGGGGAAGAGATGGGTAAGATCCATATTATTGAGCGCGGAGCGTATATGGTTCTGAATATTATGGTTCAGGCCTTCCTCTATAGCATCGTTTACTTCCTGGCGGACATGATCGGTAAAGTATCGGACACCGCTTTCAAAGGTATTGTCAATGCGCTCCTCCTCGTTCTGATCGGTGAGTTCAAACGTTCCCAAAGACTGGCTTGTTTCCCATTCGTTGAGCTCATCGGTGATGTAGGTAACCTTAACGCCCGTAGAGTGGCTGAAGGTATCCATGCGGGCTATGAGCTGCATCCTTTCTCCTGCAGGAGCTTCGCCCAGGTCCACACGGATCTCCTGAATATCGCGGCTGGGGATAATTGGCCCGTGTATCTGGGCTTCTATGTAGTTCATGGACAGACGTACGGAAGGGTCTTCGCCGCGGGCGCGTTTTTCTGCCCCCTGGGCCAGCATAGCTCCATTCAGGTCATTGAGATTGGGGAGCAGGGATTCCAGGTTGTCGTACGAGGCTACTTTGGAACGCGTGGCGGCCTTGTCGCCAAAAGCCTGGAGAGCAACAGCCGCGAACAGATCCTTATTCACAGTGCCACTAATGCCCGTTTCCGTAGGAGGATTCTTAAAGAAGGTAGCCGTCACGTCTTTGACATTAAGCCCCCCATCTAAATAGGTTTCCATAGCACGGTGTTCCGCACTCTCAGGGTCTTTGAGGGCAACGACTGTTTCTATAGGGAGGCCGGAGCCGTCGAGCAGTTTGTAGAACTCCTCCTTGCGCTCAGGCGTGATGCTGATAGCGGGGGAGTAGAACGTATCTTCCGCTATGAAGGTGGCGCGCCTGGCTACTTCTGGTTTAAGGACGATAACACAGTGCCCATAGTCGCGCTGTGCGGGGCCTTTTTGGGCTCTTTGCGTATTGAGGGCACCGTACACGGGGCGTTCATCGGCAATAACATCGTGCCCTTTCAGTTCGGGGAAGAGGAGTTTTTCCGTCTCGTTGCGCCGGGGCATGTAGCTTGCCCCTTTATTGATCGTGCCCTGCTGCTGTATGTGGAAGGCATTGGGCATGGGCTGGTCGGGGTTAAGGATAAAGGAATTATCGCGCAGGAGGCGGCGTGCAGGAAGATTGATGGTCAGAGGGCTTTCGCGCAGAAGATCGCCCATTTCCTTGGGTGTGGCAGAGATCCCGCGTGAAGACAGCTTCTGCGTTTCTGCGGTGGCCGTGTTTTCGCGCCGGGTGGCACTTTCTGCCGCTACGTTGGCCAGAGTATGCAGGTTGGCGGCGGTGATGTCATGGGTATGCGCTGTGGGAAGAACGTCTTTCTGGGCGTATTGGCGGCTCAGGGAGGCGGGCCTCATGTTCTCATATTTGGCGGCATTTTCCGGTTCCTTGGCAGAAAGGTCGTCAAGCATACCATTGGAAACGCGGTTGCTCATTTCCTTAAGAACAAGGGCCTGAAGGTCGAAGAGCTGAGAGGCCGCATGGCGTGCGTCGTTAGCCTTGGGGTTGTTCAGGCCTTCGTGGCGGAGGGCTGTCTGCAAAAGATCCATCTCCGCAGAGGTGAAGTTCTGGTACACGGCAGCCAGTTCGGTATTGCTCAGCTTTTCCACGGCGGGGGCAAACGACCAGAGCGAGTTGCCTTTCTGCGCTTCCGTGAGCTGCCCGAGCTTATCCAGGCGTTCCATAAAGTTTCCATTGGTTTTGAGCGCGGCAAGCAGCTTGCGTGCATCGAGCGTGCCGGGGGCGGCCAGAATATTCAGCGTATTGCTGGAGGATTTTTCGAGTCCTTCGTGTCCTCTGGCAATTTTGGTGGCAGTACGGAACCCTTGATAGGGAACAGAGTTGCCTTTAATCTTATCGAGTCGAATGGGAGAACCTGTTCCCAGCTGTACCTTGTGCTGTCCGAAAACACCGGTTTTTTCCGTAATACCGCGTGATGCCAGCTGTTGCTGGATGGTAGGGGCGGCTTGGATACGTGAGGGCATAGTATTTTCCTTTTTTTGTTAGGATTCTTTTTCCTTCCATTGCAGAAATTGTGCCAAAATATAAAGAGGGCTGATGAGAGCGTGTTTGGAAACTTCAGAGCGTGTTTGGAAACTCATTTATCAATAATGAAACGTTTCAGCAGTATGCTTGCCATGGCTATTTGAATCATGGACTCAGACACATCAAGGCGTCGCTCGTAATCCCGCACAAGACGCCTCCAGCGAACCAGCTAGCCGAATGTC
>NZ_JBNPNC010000096.1:0-4532 GCF_050314315.1 Desulfovibrio sp. SGI.102
CTGAGCATATTCGCGGCGGCACCCTTTGTTTTTATCGCCTACTTGCCTATCTTTTCCTTGATATGCAATCTGCCAATTTTGCTAATGCTGAAGGCAGCTGTCTTTGCTATCATGACAGTGATATCCCCCTTGTGCCCAGGGTGTTCCATGGCAAACTTCCCGAGATCATTTATAAGACTCACTGTCTTTGAGGCCACTTCATGATATGCTTCGCCATAATTCGTGGATTCAGCACAAATTTTTTCAATTTCGGCAGTGAAGATTTCATTTCTTTTGCCACATTCTTCAAAAGAATTAATACACATTGAGATTTCTCCTTTTATTTAGTTTGTTTTTGTTTTTCCTGAAAAACAAAGCCCCCCTGACAAGACGTCAGGGGGGCCTACTGAAGACCTGCTGAATGCGGTCCTACATCGTATCTTTCATAGTCTTATAACAAATGCGATACGCCGTTTTTGAAAACTGGCGAACAGCGGACATCGCAAGTCCACGCCGTGCTGAAGCTATATCAGCCTGCATTGTTTTCAGTCAGCCTGGCCAGATGTTCCTGCAGCAAAGCCAGCTGCCGGCGCAGCTCCTCATTTTGTCTGGCCAGCTCCTCATACTTCGCATCGGACGTTCTGGAACGGCCGGCTTTCCTTGCCGTGGCTTTTCCCTGGCCGATAGCCGGTGCCTTGTCAAAGATCCATTCAGGCATGCCGATACCGTGCATGGAACAGAAGATCTCGCACAGCTTCGGATTCAGTACATAGGCAACGCCGCGGTATGTCCCGATATCGGCGCGCCGGCGGCTCAGAATGAATCCTTTATCCTGCAGGATACGGAACAGGGTGCGTACTGACTCCGTCGGCACCCGGGTCCCGGACTCATTGATGATCGTGGCGTTCGTCAGGTTGATCCACGGCTTGGGCATGGAAAGCAGATGCTTGAGGATGGCCGTCATCTGCTCACCAAGGCTGTAGCAGAGCTGCTCCTCCGGCGAAGCTCTGAGGAAGTCCTCGATATCGCAGCGATGCTCTGCCACACGCTTTTCACAACTTCCCCCTTCAGGCTCTTTCGGGTGTACAGCCAGTATCTCACTGGCGTGTCCCTCAGCCTTTGGGGAAGCCGTGTACACTGCTTCGGCTCGCGGTGCGGTGCCGGACATGGTTTCGGAAGGAGCGGGCTTCACCTCTGTGGAATCCTCCCCAAGTCCCTTCGCCATATCCCTATGAGGCTCTTCCTCTCCGGGTCTGATGACTTCCGGAGCAGGACGGGTTGCCAGATGGCGCGGCTGTTCGCCAAAAGCGTCACGGAACTGGCTCTTCAGCGATTCCTTGAAGTTGTTACCTGCCATCTCTGCCTCCACGCACGGCATCAGCGGCAGCCATGCGGGACTCGACTTCACTGGCCAGGTTCGTGTAGTCGACGGCTACCTGGTTTTTGGGATCAAAATCGATAATGGTGCGGCACAGCAGCCCGGCCTGGTCGACCGCGGTGCTGCGACGGATCTTCGTCCCGAACACCTTGGCGCCAAAGCGTTCCGTCGTGAGTTCCTCAACGGCCTTCGAGGCGTTGGTCCGCGCTTCGTAGCGTGTAAGCAGGACCCCAAGCAGGTTCATCTGTTCAGGGGCGAATTCCTTGACGGTGTAGACGGCGTCGAGGAACTGCTCCACACCTGTCATGGCGAACATGGACGAGCCTTCGATGGGGAGGATGAAATGGTCGGAAATGACCATGGCATTCAGCACGAAGGGACCGCCGAGGTTGGGCGGGCAGTCCAGGATGATGTAGTCATATTTTGCAAGGACACCGGCATCGAGCCTGCTCTTGAGGGTCATGATGGACGCCCTGTTGTTGCAGCCTATCTGCTCACCGCAGGAGAACAGGTTGATGTTCGAAGCGATGAGATCGACATTCTCATACTTGGTCGGAACGACGCAGGAAGAGAAGGTATGCTCGTCGTTCATGAAGAGATCGACGGCGGTGATTTTTTGATTGTCCGGATATTCCGTTCCCAGGATGAGCGAGGCGTTGGCCTGCGGGTCGAGGTCAACGACGAGAACTTTTTTATCGAGCGGTTTCTTGCTCAGCGCATGCGCGAGGTTGACAGCCGTTGTCGTTTTGCCAACGCCCCCTTTCTGGGTGGCGATCGAGATGATTTTTGCCATGCCGTACTCCTTTGAACCAAGCGAGTACGCTGACAAAGGTGTTCGTGTCAATTCCGGCAGGGATGAACTGTCGAGGTATTTCAGGCAATATACTATAGAAGGATCGGTGAACGAACCTCTACAGGTTCCTGATTTTGTGCCGGAAATAGTTATTTAAATACATCCTTTAACGATTCCCTGGCTGATTCCCTAAATAAAATTCCAAACGATTCAGTATGTTTCAAACAGACACATGAAAGGAGCCCCCAGAATGGAAAAATCCGCAAAAAGTTTCCTTGAGCATCTTGATGAACTGGAGCGCGAGGTGAAGGCCAAACATGCCCGTGGTGAGCTCTCTGCCCAGGAGGCAGCGGCAGCTCTCGAAAGCATCCGGGGGATGTTGAAGGACGCTTGAGAAAAACAGCTCGAGACGTGGCCTGCGGAACCTCGCGCCTTGCGCACAAAAAAGAAAAGGACGCCGAAATATCGACGTCCGAAACTTTGATCCGCACACCGGGACGGGTGCTCAGATTTTTTTGCCTTCGGTGGTGACCGTTTGCAAGCCATCTGACTGGAAGGTGCAGCTTTGGTTCGTGCCGTCGCAGCATTCGCTGCCTTTGAATGGGCAGTCCTGGGCATGCAGCCGGCGTTGCTCTGGTGTCATGCTCTTCCGGAGCTCGTGGATATCGGCTGTATCTGACAAGTCGACGACCTGGAGCCCGTGCTTCTTTCGCATATAGACGTCGAACAGCTTCAAGCCGATGCCGTTGATGACGAGTACGATACCAAGCTTCATATCGGCGGTGATGCCCGGGTAAAAAAGAGGGGCAAGCAGCGCGAACCCCAGGGAGATGGCTGATGACACGGCGGAAGACAGGATGATATTCAGGGCGATACTCAGTTTGTTCCGCTGCAGGTATCCCTTCTTCACATGCGTGGCACCGGTTGCGATGGCGACGGCAAATCCTGCCAGGAACAGGGGCCACAGCCCTTTGGCGATATCGATGTACTCCGGGACATCGCCACCGTTATTCTGGTTCAAACCATTCATGGGCGACACATCAAGACCTCGGCATGGAGAAATTATTGGAAATATTTCAAAGATTGGCGTCATGGCCCGGCGAGGATGAGTGGTACGATCCGTTCTGAGTGCACTGGCAGAGGTCTGAATGCCGGACATCCTCTTATTGCCCTATTGCGGGCAACGAGTCACACCTTTCCCGCACGAAAAATGAGAATAGAGAAAACTTTTTGATTAACATATTGAAATTTCAAGATATATTTTTCACCCTTGTACTTCTCTTTTTTGAAAAAGAATATATACTAATGGTCTGTGACAAGTGTTTCCACACTTCCTGATTTTCAAAGCATTTAATTCAGGAGCACAAAATGGCGGACGAGATGCAGGTAGTTGAGCTGTCCGAGCAAGAACTTAACGAGACCCTCGACCTGTGGTGAAAAGAAGGGGTCTCCAACAGTGAGATCCTCCAATTCCTTGACTACAGCGAGGAACCCCGTATTGACTGCTATGCCGTTAAGGACGAGCAAAGCAAAATTCTTGCCCTGTTTGAAAAGCGTGATGCCGTCAGGGCATACAAGAATATGTCAATTCTGTTGGCCCCTGAAATTGACGTCCAGGAAGGCGAAAATTACGCCGTCATCTCCCGGCAGCTTGAAAAAATCATTGCTATCATTGCCCAAATTTTCGATCATTTTCTTGAAAAGCCACTGGAACAGCGTGGCATGATCAAAATTTGGAATGAACGAGCCCCAATCTATACTATTTTAGTAAATTTTGCCAACTATTTGGCAAAAAACTACGCGGATCGGTACTCCGTTAAATTGTACCGCAACTGGATTGAAATCCAAAAACAGATGGAGGCAAAATCATGAAGGAGGTCTTTGAGGCAATGCTGCACGATTCGGCTGTCATGAGCAAAATGAAAAGTAGCCCTGTGAAGGAAGCCGTGTTTTTTGCCTTGTATGATTTTGTCAAGCAGGGCAATGAGTTGACGGACGTGCCCTGGTTTGCCGTGACAAAATTTGCGCGCCGACGCAAAACTGATACCCTGATAACCAGCAAGGCTGCGTAGCCTTTTACCTAGGCCGGGCGAAAGCCCGGCTTTTCGTTACCTCGTTCCGCAACCTTCACCCTCTGCCTTTTCTTACCTTGCTTTGGCCTGTATCCTTTGGAGAAAACTTGTATAGCAAGATGTATGCCGGACATCCCATTAGTCCACTATATATTGCTTGTCTGAATTATCATGGCAGGCTCCGCACACGCATAAAAGTTTCGGCATCTACTCACCTTCTGCTCTGTATTTCGGAAGCTGAGCTTCCTCAATATGTCCATCAGGATATTTGAGAAGGTAACGACCATCCTTGTCGACATAATTGAGTGGT
>NZ_JBNPNC010000097.1:0-4118 GCF_050314315.1 Desulfovibrio sp. SGI.102
AGCCGAGGGAAATCCATGCCACCTACCTACAACACCATCACCTGCCGTCAGTGCGGGCAAATATTCCAAGCACCATCGCCACGCTGCCGTATCTGTTTTGGCTGCCAGCGCCAAAAGGCGCTACTGCGCAAGCGTGCGCGACGAGCCCTTCTCAGGGAACAGCGCATCGGAAATCCTCGCAGACCTCTGGATGATCCGCGAGATCAACCAATGGTGTCTGTCCCTCCCTCTGCCGAAGCATTCCTGGCCACCCATTCTTCCCAGCTGCAAACCTGCCCCAGGATGCACCTGACAGCACTCTCCCTACCCTGCGGAGAACGCATCGAATGCTTTGGAAGAAAACGATGTTCCAAGGTGCCCAGAGGAATGCAGGCACCAGACCCTAAAGTCTCTTTCTGTAATCTCTACTAGCCCGGTGTTGTCCGGGCTTTTTCATATCTTGGAGAAATCACCATGGGCAGTATCTACAGCGCCAGCATCAGCTTTACCCGCTTCAGGGTCATCGACCCCATCCCTTCGGAGCTTTTGACGCAAATCCCCGAAAAGCTGCGTCAGTTCGCCTTCCGGGACATTGACGACCTGCCCGAGATGCAGGCCTATGGCTGGGTATGCTTCGAGGATATGCTGGACACCGAATGGCGGACGGCCCCGCCGCAGAAGGGCAATTACTTCACCTTTTCCCTGCGTCTCGATACCCGGCGCATCCCGCCGGCCATCATCAAAAAGCAGTTGTCCCTGGCCTTGAAGGCCGAAAAGGAAAAAATGGAGGCCCAGGGCAAAAAGTTCATTTCCCGTGAGCGCAAAAAAGACCTCAAGGAACAAATCCTGCTACGCCTGCGCCAGCGTTTTCTGCCGGTCCCGGCTGAGTTCCATGTTGTCTGGGAGCCGGATCGCAATGAAGTCTGGTTTGCCTCCACCCAGGGGAAGATGATCGACCTGTTCATGGAACTGTTCATCACCTCCTTTGGTCTGCACCTGGAGCAGATCGAGCCATATAGCCTTGCCGAGGGGCTGCTGGATGACGTGGAAATGGGCAAGCTCAACCGTAGCGAATCCACCAGATTTACGGGTGAACCGGGGAGTGATGGCCTGATGCTGGGCAATGTCCTGGGCGAGGAGTTTTTGACCTGGCTGTGGTTCCAGAGCGACGTGGCGCCAGGCGCCTTCGTGGACAAGGATGGCCAGCCTTTCTCTGTTTCCATGGAGCAGCGCATCGTCGTTCAAGGAGGCCAAGGGGAGGCCAAGGAGACCGCCAGTGTCGCCGGTACGCTCTCCCCGCTCACAGAGGCCCGCTTCGGCCTGGGCAAGGGCAAAAAAGTGACCCGGGCCACCATCCGCCTGGAAAAGGATGGGCTGGCTTTCCAGTTTACCCTCTCTGCTGATGACTTCACTCTGGGCAGCATGAAGCTCCCCAAGGTGGAAAAGCCTGAAGAGGATGACGACCCGGACGCCATGCTGCTGGAGCGGTTTTATCTGATGGAGGTTTGCCTCGGCCTGCTGGAGAGCCTATATGCCACCTTCCTGCGACTGCGGCTTTCCGCTGACTGGAGCGAGACCGTCCAGGAAATCACGGCTTGGATCGGACGGGAATAATGCACCTTCAGAAAGAGCTGCGGTAAGTTACCAGCAAGTGAGCATCACCAACGAAAACAGGCCGTTGCCTTCGCATCGTGCGGGGCAGCGGCCTGCTTGGCAAGATGATTCAGGGCACATCAGAACAAGTCGCTGTGCGTGCCTGTCCGCAGAAGATAGAGGACAAGTTCTTCGTCTGCGATCTCGTACACCAGCAGCCAGTCCGGCGTGATGTGGCATTCACGGCATCCGGCAAAGTTGCCGGACAGGGCATGATCCCGGTTCTTTGCGGGCAGGGGCTCCCCTGCCGCCAGCTGCTTGATGATCTCCGTCAGCAGCGCCATGTCATAGCCGCGCTTCTGCGCCCGCTTCACGTCCTTCTGGAATCTGGAGGTGGGCTTTATGGTGAGCATCAGTCGAGCAGCTCCTTCAGCATGGCCTCGGCATCCGTATAGCCCTTGTAACGCTCGGGATGCTGCTTCATCTCCCGGACTTCGGCCAATGCCTCAAGGCTTTCACGGTTGGGCTGGTTCAGCGCCACTTCAAAAGGAAGCCCCTGGCGCTGGATGGCCTGCCGCAAAAAGATGTTGACCGCCGTGGTCATGTCCATGCCCAGCGCGGCGAACAGCTCCTGGGCCTGCTGCTTGACCGCGCTGTCCATACGAATGGTCATGCTGGTTGTCGGCATATGCTGTCCTTTTTCACAAAAATATGTCTGACAGGTGTACGATGTCAAGACAACAGACATATCATTCTTATGAGGCCCAACATGGTCTAGTCTCAAACCGGATAACGCATCAAAGGTGAACAGCCCACATGAAAACAGGCCGTTGCCTTCGCATCGAGCGGGGCAGCGGCCTGTTGTGCAAGTTGATTCGAGATGTATAGCACCCCATAAAGGCTTGCAATACTCCTCATTCTGGAGTATTTTTGAAAAAAATTTTCATTTATTTTTTTGAGGTCACTATGGTTTCTTCCCATTCTGTTCCTGCCAATCCGACTATTCTCCGCTGGGCTCGGGAAGATGCGGGACTTTCTCTTGAAGAAGCCGCCGACCGGGCTAAAATCCATCCCCTTAAGCCACGAGGACAAAAACCTGGGGCGACGCCTGCAGAGCGCCTTCAGTCTATCGAGTCTGGAGAGCATCCCCTTTCCAGCACTTTGTTAAAAGCTCTGGCCAAAGCTTACCGGCGCCCGGAAATCACTTTTTTCCTCCCGATTCCTCCGCATAAGGAAGAATTCTTAGCGGATTTTCGCACAGTAGATTCTAGGCCGAACACTGCAGATTCTCCAGAATTTTCAGCACTTAAGCGTCGTATTATCTCTTTACACAAGGCGCTGAAAGATATTGCAGAAGCTGAAGAGGAAGCTCCTCTTGCCTTCGTTAATTCCGAGACAAGCAACTCTTCTGTGTCTAGCGTAGCTGCCGCCATACGGTCTGTACTTGGGCCAGATCCTCGCAAAGTCTCTAGAATCCGTGATGAAGCTGAATTTTTCAAAGCCCTTCGAGAGCAGGCTCAGCATGCTGGAATATACGTTATTCTTCTTGGAGATTTAGGAAGCCATCATTCTGCAATTCCACTAGAAGAATTTCGTGGAATGTGTATTTCTGACTCTTTGGTTCCTATGATTGTTATTAATCCAAATGATACTCTCAAGGCGAGAGTTTTTTCTCTTTTGCATGAGATATGTCATATTTTTATTGGAGCCACAGGCTATTGCAATGGTGATGGGGTCATTAAATCTCATTATGATAGAGCTCAAGAAACTTTTTGTAATGCAGTTGCGGCGGAGTATCTTGTTCCTGAAAGTGAACTAATTAAAGAAAACTTTCAAGAGCCGCTAATGCAATCCATTGATAAAATTGCAAAAAAATTTAAAGTAAGTTCTATAGTTATTGCGAGGCGTGCAAAAGATATCCATAAGATAACACATTCTGATTATAATTATATAGTACAAACTTGCATTGAACGTGCTCGATCTTTTAGAAACGATGTACGTGGTGGACCAGATGCAAATGCTGTTATGGCCTTTCATCTTGGTAAAAAGCTGGTTTCGACATTGATAAACGCTGCAAGTAATGGGTATATAGGATTTAACGATGCATCTTCTTTATTAGGTATATCTGTTGCAAGACTAGAGAAGGTGGCACGATGATGTACATTTTTGATACATGCATTCTTGTTAATGCAAATCGTGTCCAATTTCCAATATCTACAAATAATTTATTTTGGGATTGGCTAGTTGACTGTGGTAAGCAGGGGAAAATAAAAATTCCAGAATCTGTCTTCGATGAAATTGGCGAAGGCAATGATGGACTTGCGCAGTGGATAAAACAAAACAAAGAGCATTTTTTCATTCCTAAAGACGATGCGTATACCCATATGCCAGCAGTGATGGATGCTTATGTTAAGGCTTATGGGCAAGATAGCTCATTTCCTGAGGGAACTCTTGAAACACTAAAAGCAGATCCATATGTTGTTGCACATGCAAAAGGACTTTCAGCGTCAGTTGCAACAGGTGAACTGGCTAAAAATGGGAAATTA
>NZ_JBNPNC010000098.1:0-3903 GCF_050314315.1 Desulfovibrio sp. SGI.102
GAAGAAAAAGGCTGCAACGACTTTGAATATAAACAACTTGTCGTAGCCTGAACAGCGGAAGAGAGGATCTGGCAAAAAAAGAGCATAAATGTATCGCCTGCGGGGCAGACCGGCCGTTCATGCTGCCGTGGCAAGGCGGAAAACAGGCCGCAATGGCCTGTATTGGACGCCATGTCTGGCCGGACGTGTGCCGCCATGGGTCTTGTGTATTGTCCGAAAGTTTTTTTTGGGGCACAGTGGCCGGAAGCGACGTAAGGCCGGGCATCCCGCCCGGCTGCAAGTTCATCTGGAGGAAGCACCATGAAGTTTTCCCGTATGGCCAGCCTGGTCTGCCTGCTGTGTCTGTTCCCCTTGTCCGTCCCCGTCCAGGCCGCGGACAGCCTGAAGATCTCCAGCACCATCGGTCCGGTGGATGCCGGTATCCTGCCGCTGCTGGCCGATACCTTCAGCAAAAAGACCGGTATCGCCATCAGCATGGAAAAAGCCGGGACCGGCAAGACCCTGAAAAAGGCGGAAAGCGGCACCTTCGACCTGGTGATGGTCCATGCCCGCAAGCTTGAGGACGCCTTTGTGGCTGCCGGTTTCGGTGTGGATCGCCGGGATGTCATGTACAATGACTTCGTCATCCTGGGCCCTGCCGGTGACCCGGCGGGCATCAAGGGCATGAAGAGCGCTGCCGAGGCCTTTGCCACCATCGCCAAGGCCGGTGTGCCCTTCGTCTCCCGCGGGGACAAGTCCGGTACCCATGTCAAGGAAATGGACATCTGGCAGGCTGCCGGCATCCAGCCCGCTGGTGCCTGGTATGAGGTCTATGCCGACGGCGCCAAGGGCAACAAGGCCACGACGCTCTATACGGACAAGAAGCAGGCCTACACCCTGATGGACCGCGCCACCTGGCTGACCCTCAAGGATACGGTCAAGGTCGTGCCCTTGGTGGAGAACGACCCCATCATGCTCAACCTCATCGCCATCATCCGGGTCAATCCCGACAAGTTCCCCCAGGTCCACAAGGATGCGGCCCTGAAGTTCGCGGACTGGCTGGTGGGCGATGAAGCCCAGACCATCATCCGTGATTTCGGCAAGGACAAGTACGGGCAGCCCCTGTTCTTCCCCAATTCCGATCAGTGGAACGCCAAGCACGGCAAGTAGTGACTGACGGCAGGGGAGCTTTCGTACACGGGGCTCCCCTGTTTTTTATAAAAGATTTCATAATTTTTTGATACCGAAAAAGCGGGATGTGTCAGTTTAACATGCATGAATATATGGTTTTTTTCTGCCAGTATTCCCGAGAGATGCCCCTCGGGCCCCTGGGAGGTGCCCATCCCAAGGAATTCTGGCCTTGACGACAAATTTGATATAGAGCTATATAGCACTTAACTTTTAAAGAAGGATGTTATGCAACCTTTGCAGCTCTCCCCCCGTTATTCCGAGGCCCTGCCCATGTACTACCGTCTGCAGCAGACCCTGATCGACAAGATCATCTGCCAGGACTGGAAGGCCGGCATGCAGCTGCCCTCCGAGCGCGAGATCGCCGCGACCATGGGGATCAGCGTCGGGACTGTCCGCAAGGCGCTGGAAAACATGGTCCACAAGGGCTATCTGAGCCGGATCCAGGGCAAGGGCACCTTCGTGGCCGAGAACACCCTGGATAGGAACAACGTAAAGTACTACAGGTTGCGCAAAAGCCTTACGGACCAGGATACCTCGCTGCGTGTGAGGACGATATCCATAGCCAAGGCCTCGCGGACCGATCCCGTCATCAGCGATTTTTCGCCGGCGCCGGACATCCAGGAGTTCCTCAAGGTCAGCCGTGTGTTCCTGGGGAAGGACGGCGAGACGTTCTGTCCCGTCGTCATGAGCGAGTCCTACATCCCGCTCCCGTTCGGAGAAGGGCTCATGAACATCTCTCCGGCAGAGATGGAAGAGCTTTCGCTGTATCTGCTGATAGAAAAGTACTGCCATTTCCCCGTGTTGCGCAGCTGTGAGCAGCTGGGGGTGGAATGCGCCTCCCGGGATGTGGCGCATTATCTGGAAGAGAAGGAAGGGACCCCCATGATCCGTTCCAACATGCTTTCCATGACCTATGAGGATCGCATCGTGGAGTTCCGGCGCAGTCTGATCCGGCCCTGTCCCTTCGGGCTCATGCGCTTCCATGAATTCAGGAAGTGATGTCGTTTTGGGAAAAGGGACTCGGCTCCCTTTTTTTGGTCTTTTAACTGCTATATAGAACCATAGCATATGTGGCAAAAAAGGAGACGATGTATGCAGCCATACATGACCCTGAGTGCAGATGTGCTGATTGTCGGCGGCGGTAGCGCCGGCGTGATGGCGGCTATACGGGCCAAACAGATGGACCCCGGGCAGCGGGTCGTCGTGTTTGAAAAAGGAGATATGCAGTATTCCGGGTGCATCGCCCGCGGCATGGATGCCATGAACATCGTGGCTGTGCCCGGGACCGAAGAGACCCCCGAGCTGTATGTGGAGACCAACAGGGAAGCCTGCCAGGGCATCATGGACGAGCCCGTCAACTATGCCATGGCCAAACGGACCTGGGCCGTCATGAAAGAGCTCATGGACTGGGGGGTCTGCTTCCCCGTGGATGAGAAAGGGCAGTTCGACAAGCTGCAGATCCACTCCAAGGGCAAGTTCTGCATCACCATGAAGGAGCCGGAGCTCAAGACGATACTGGCCAAAAAAGCCTATGAGTACGGCGCCGAGGTCTACAACCGCATCATGACCGTACGTCTTTTGAAGGACGGCGACAGGATCAGCGGCGCTGTGGGCATCAACGTCCGTACGGGAGAGATCGTGGTCTGCAAGGCCAAGAGCGTCATCCTCTGTTCCGGCGGCACGGCCCGTTTCGGTCTGCCTGCCAACGGTTATCTGTACGGCGTCTATGACTTCCCGGGCAATACCGGTGACGGCTACGTCATGGCCTACCGTGCCGGTGCGGAGCTTTCCGGCTTCGAATACACGCTGGTCTATTACATCATCAAGGACATCAACGCGCCCCTCCTGTACATCACCCTGACCCGCGGCGCGCACCTGCTCAACGCCTTTGCCCAGGAGTTCCAGGAAGACCATCCCGGCATCCACCTCATGCACATGGAGCACCTTGCCGAGCGCGGTCCCATGCGCATCGACATGCGTCACATGAGCGAAGAGAAGATCCGCGAAGTGGAAGACCTGCTGTTCTCCACCGAACGACCGGTGCAGGAGCGGTTCTTCAAGGGCCGCGGTGTCGACTTCCGCACCGGCGAGATCGAGCTCTGGCCCACGGACTGTTACCTTTGCGGCGGGCATGGCCTTACGGGCATCCGCATCAACGAGAAGGGCGAGAGCTCGGTGCCCGGCCTGTATGCGGCGGGCGACGTCTCCCTGGTGGCCCGGGCCCATTTGAGCGGCGCGTTCACCTTTGGCCAGATCACGGCGGAGAACGCCACGGAATACGCCAGCACGCTGCCTGACATGCCGCTGGATGAGGAGCAGGTCCTGGAGGTCATCCGGGATCGTGATGCCAAGCTTGCCCAGGCTGACGGCAAGATCCCCATCGAGGAGTTCGAATACAAGGTGCGCCGCCTGATCAACGATTACATCCGTCCGCCCAAGAACGAATACAAGCTCGACAGGGCCCTCTGGTGGATGGACCGTTTCAAGAAGGAACTCAGGACAGACGTCAGGATCGCCAACAAGCACGACCTGTTCAAGGCCTATGAGGTCGAGAACATCATCCATTGCGCGGCCATGAGCGCCCTGGCCTCCAAGGAACGCAAGGAAAGCCGCTGGGGCCTCTGGCACATGCGCTCCGACTATCCCATGAAGGATGATGAACACTGGATGAAGCACATCGTGCTGAAGCAGGGGGATTCGTTTGATGATATCCGCATTTCCTATGCGCCAATC
>NZ_JBNPNC010000099.1:0-3678 GCF_050314315.1 Desulfovibrio sp. SGI.102
TCCGAACAGGAACAGCTCCTTCTCGATACCATCGCCGGCAAGAGCAATCCCTATGCTGAAAAGCATCCCCGCCTGTACCGTCTGGTGGCTGCCTTTGAAGGTAAAAAGCCCCATATCGACGTGGAGCGCGCGCTGCTGTTCACCGAATCCATGAAGCAGACCGAAGGCGAACTGCTGGTGCTGCGCTGGGCCAAGGCCCTCAAGCACATCGGCGAAAACATGACCGTCTACATCGACGATGATCAGCTCATTGCCGGCCGTTGCGATCAGCAGGGCGCCCGTTACGGCATCCTGTATCCCGAACTGGACGGCGACTATCAGGCGTCCGCCCTCAAGGAACTGCCCGGCCACGAGGCTTCCCCCTTCGACGTCAACGCCGAAGACGCCCGCGCCGTGGAAGAGACCATCACCCCCTACTGGAAGGACAAGACCTTCCACCAGGATCTGAACAGCCGTCTGGATCCCGAGTCCCACCGCCTGGCTTATGCCGACAAGGGCGGCTACATCTCCCGCTACATCTGCTGCGAAACGGCCTCCAATCGTTCCAGCCTGCAGTGGTGCCTGGACTGGGAACGCCTGTTCAAGCTGGGCTTCAAGGGCATCCGTGAAGAAGCCCTGGCCCGCATGGCCGAACTGGATCCCGACGATCCGGTGGACCAGAGCGAAAAGCGTCCCTACCTGGAAGCCATCGTCACCGTCAGTGAAGGTATCGTCACCTGGGCCCGCCGCCATGCGGAACTGGCCCGCCGCAAGGCCGCCGAAGAGACCGATCCCCGCCGCAAGCAGGAGCTGCTGACCATCGCTTCCAACTGCGAATGGGTGCCCGAGAACCCGCCGCGCACCTTCCATGAAGCCATCCAGGCCCACTGGTTCACCCAGGCTTTTGCCCGCCTGGAGCAGAAGATCAGCTCCAACCCCACCAACGGCCGTATGGACCAGCTTTTCTGGCCCTACTACCAGAAGGACCTGGCCGAAGGCCGCATCGACGAGGAGGGCGCCATCGAGCTCTTCCAGTGCATGTGGGCCAGTATGGCCCAGTGCCTGGACCTGGCCATCACGCCCTACAACAAGGCCACGCATGAAGGCTATTCCCACTGGGAAGCCGTGACCGTGGGCGGCCAGACCCGCGACGGCCGCGACGCCACCAACGAGCTGTCCTACATCATCATGCGTTCCAAGCGGGAATGCCCCCTGCATTACCCCGACCTGGCCGCCCGTGTGCACAGCCGTTCTCCCGAGCGCTTCCTGACCGCTGTGGCCGAGATGATCAAGCAGGGCTGTGGCTTCCCCAAGCTGCTCAATGACGACGAGATCATCCCCCTGCATCTGGCCAAGGGCGCTCCCCTGGAAGACATCTATGACTATGCCGCTTCCGGCTGCGCCGAGATCCGTATGCCCCGCGTGGATACCTACACCAGCGGCCATGCCCAGATGAACTTTGGTGCCGCCGTGGAACTGGTGCTCTACAACGGCCGCATGAAGAAGTACGGCGACGAACTGCTGACCGTGGAGACCGGTGACGTGCGCAACTTCACCACCTGGGAAGAGTTCTGGCAGGCCTACGCCACCCAGCAGAACTACCTGATGCGCCACGCCTTCATGCAGCAGTACCACATCATCAAGGCCCGCGCGCAGCACTTTGCCACGCCCATCTCCGATGCCCTGCATGTGCTGGCCATGAAGGAATGCGTGGACCTGCACCAGGATCACCACTACGAAGGCGGCCTGGATCTCGGCTACTTCGAATGCCTGGGCTACAGTACGGCCATCGACTCCCTGTCGGCTGTCCGCAAGCTGGTCTTCGACGACAAGAAACTGACCATGCAGGAGCTGCTGGACGCGCTGGAATGCAACTTCGAAGGCAAGGAAGACGTCCGCAAGATGCTGCAGAGTGCCCCCTGCTACGGCAACAATGATGATTACGCCGACAGCATCGGTCTGGAGATCGACCGCCTGGCTCAGGAATTCAGCAAGAAGTACGCGCCCCGTCTGGGCATCAAGTGCGACTTCCGCATGGTGCCCTTCACCTCGCACGTGCCCTTCGGCCGCGTGGTCTCCGCCACGCCCAACGGCCGCAAGGCCTGGACGCCGCTGTCTGACGGCTCTTCCGCTTCGCACGGCGCCGACGTCAACGGGCCTACCGCAGTGCTGCTCTCCAACTTCAACTCCAAGAACTACAATATGTTCCAGCGTGCCGCCCGCCTGCTGAACATCAAGTTCACCCCCAGCTGCCTGGCCGGCAAGGAAGGTACCCGCAAGCTGGTGAGCTTCATCCGCGCCTTCGTGGACCTGCGGCTGTGGCATGTGCAGTTCAACGTGGTCAATCGTCAGACCCTGGTCAATGCCCAGAAGGATCCCGAAAAGTACCGCGGCCTCATCGTCCGCATCGCGGGCTACAGCGCCTACTTCACGGAACTGTCCAAGGATCTGCAGGACGACCTCATCGCCCGTACCCAGCACGAGCAGGTCTAGTAAATCGCCAATCCAACCTCAGGGAGGGGGCTTCGGCCCCCTTCCGCCTTTCGGGAGAGATGCCATGTCGGACAAGAATCGCGGTACCGTTTTCAACATCCAGCGCTATTCCGTGCATGGCGGCCCGGGCATACGGACGCTGGTCTTCCTCAAGGGCTGTCCGCTACGCTGCCTGTGGTGCAGCAATCCCGAATCCCAGGAGGCCGCACCGCAACTGGCGTACAATGCGGACAAATGCCTTGGCTGCGGGCGCTGTGTGGCCACCTGTCCCCAACAGGCCCTGCGCCTCGAGCAGGACGGCATCCATCGGGACAGGGAACGCTGCGATCCTGCTTGCCGTGCCTGTGCGGAGGTTTGTCCGGGACAGGCGCTGACCTTTTACGGCAAGACCATGACGGCCCGCGAAGTGCTGGACAAGGTGGAAGAAGATGCCGCCTTTTATGCCCGCTCCGGCGGCGGCCTGACCCTGAGCGGCGGCGAGCCGTTGCAGCAGGGGGATTTTTGCCTCTCCATCCTGGAAGAGGCGGAACACCGGGCCGTGCATACCGCCATGGAAAGTTGCGGTCAGGCCCCCGAAGAGACCATCCTTGCCGCCTGCGGCAAGCTCGACTACCTTTTGTTCGACATCAAGCATCTGGACAGCGAGGCCCACAAAAAGGCGACGGGCATGGGCAATGAGCGCATCCTGCGCAACCTTGCGGCTGTGCGGAGCGCGTATCCGCATCTGCCCATCCACCTGCGTACGCCGCTCATCCCCGGTATCAATGATGACGAAGAGCTGATCCGGCGTATCGTCGAATTGGCCCGTTCCATGGATGCCGTCCATTACGAGCTTTTGCCCTACCACCGCATGGGTGAGCAGAAGTACCGCTTTTTGGGCAGGGAATACCCCTATGGCGGCCCTGCTCAGGTAGACGCCGGGATACTGGCGCGCCTGCGGAGTATCGTCGAGGAAGTTTTCCCGGAAAAGGACTGATATCCGTTAAAGAATGTATCTCCATTGCCGGAATATCCTCCAGTGCTGTCAGCATTGGAGGATATTTTCATTTTTGAATATAGGTATGTATTGATTTTTTATCCTGATAATAGAATGTTGTTTATGTATTACTTGAATAGATCATGTTATATGTTTTAATAGCTATTTAGAGAATGTCCGGCATACATCTTGCTATACTAGTTTCCTCCAAAGGATACAGGCCAAAGCAA
>NZ_JBNPNC010000100.1:0-3627 GCF_050314315.1 Desulfovibrio sp. SGI.102
GAGAGGGGTTCCCCCCTCAAAGATCCTTCCCCGTCCTTCGCGGATATGGCCTTACCGGACGCGCAGGGCCTCGGTGATGATGGCCGCGTCTTCCTCCGGCCGGGCTTTGACATTGAGTTCGGCGTTGCCGCCGTGGCAGACGAAGCCCTCGGGGCCGTGTTCCACCACACCGGCGGAGATGACCTGCCCGTAGGGGAGCTGGTCGCGCATGTCGGCGTGGTCCACGCGGCGGGGAAAGATGAAGGGCACGGGCTGGCCGGAAAAATCTTCCATGATCAAATACTTCATGACCTGCCTTCCTGTTATTGCTGGCGCTGGGCGCGACGGTTCTTGAGGTACTGTCGCACGGCGCGGTTATGATCGTCGAGGTTGGTGGAAAAAGCGTGGCGGCCGCCGTCGGTGATGGCCACGAAATAGAGGTACTTGTGCTCTTCGGGCGTGATGGCCGCGGCCAGGGCGCTGGCGCCGAACGAGCAGATGGGGCCGGGCGGCAGGCCGGGACGCTGGTAGGTGTTGTAGATGTTGTTGGCGTCGTCCAGATGGCGGCGGCGCAGGTTGCCGTCAAAGTTGGGCCCCAGCCCGTAGATGACCGTGGGGTCGGCCTGGAGCGCCATGTTGATGCGCAAACGGTTGGCATAGACGCCGGCCACGCGCGGCCGCTCGTCGGCAAAGGCGGTCTCCTTCTCCACGACGGAAGCCAGGATCACCAGACGGCGCAGCTCGTCGCGGGAGGGCCGTTTGCCGTCGGGCCAGAGGGCGTCGCCCTTGCGCCAGAAGTTGTCCACCATGCGGCCGGCCACGGCACGGGCCTGGGCCTTGTCGGGCACGTCGGCCTTCTTGAGCAGATAGGTGTCCGGCATGAGGAAGCCCTCGGCCGAATCGAAGGGGATGCCGTAGTGGCGCAAAAAGGCCGGATCCGTGATGACGGCCCGGAAATCCTCAAAGCGTACCAGCCCGGCCTCTTCCAGCACCTTGGCGGTCTGCCACCAGGTCAGGCCTTCGGGCACGGTGACGCGGAACAGCACCGGCTGGCCGTTGACCAGGGTATCCAGCACCTGTTCCGGCAGCCAGCCCGTATTGAGGGCAAAGCGGCCGGCCTGCAGGCGGCTGTCCCACTTTTTGTAGCGGGCCAGCAGCAGGAACTTGCGCGCATCGGTGATGAGGCCGCGTTCTTCCAGCTTGTCGGCCACACGGCGCACATTGGCGCCGGGTTCCACGTCGAAGAAGGCTTCCTGCCCCGGTGTGGCCGGGGGCGTCTTGAGGAAGGTCCAGGCCTCGTACCCCGCCCAGCCGGCAGCGGCCGCCGCCAGCAGGACAAGGACAGCCACGATGCGCAGTACGGTCTTCATGCCGGCCTCCGCTGGTCAGGGCTGAGGGAAAGAAAGGACTCCAGGATGCGCACGGCGGCCTGCTGGTCCAGCACGGCCTTGCAGCGGCGGCCCGTGCGGCCCACCTCGCGCAGTTCGCGCTCGGCGGCCTCGGAGCTGAGCAGCTCGGACATGAAATAGAAGGGCAGGGGCACGCGGCGCTTGAGGCGCTCGGTGACGTTGCGCACCTGCCGGGTGGTCATGCTCTCGGTGCCGTCGGTGAGCAGGGGCAGGCCCATGACCACGGCGTCGGGGCGCTCCTCGAGGATCCGCCCGGCCAGCGCCGCCAGGAATTCCTTGCGGTTGGCGTAGTCGGCCAGGCGGATGGTGGTCAGCGGATAGGCCATGATGCCTTCCGGGTCGGTGGCGGCCAGGCCCGTGCGGGCCAGGCCGTAATCAATACCTACCCATTTCAAGGCGTTTACAGCCCCATCTTGGCGCGCACTTCGGCCAGCGTGGCGGAGGCGAAGGCGCGGGCGCGTTCGTTGCCGGCGGCCAGGATCTCGGCCACGGCACCGGGACGGGCCGACAGGGCGGCGCGGCGTTCCTGCAGGGGAGCCAGGAAGGCTTCCAGGTTCTTCAGGAAGCGCTTCTTGCATTCCACACAGCCGAAGCTGGCGCCGGTACAGCCGGTGCGGATCTCGGCCTGCTCTTCGGGGCTGGCCAGCAGCACATGGTAGGGGAAGAGGTTGCAGACGTCCGGGTTGCCGGGATCGCTCTTGCGCAGGCGGGCCGGGTCGGTGAACATGCCGCGCACCTTGGGCTCGATGTCGGCCATGGTGTCACGCAGGAAGATGCCGTTGTTGTAGCTCTTGGACATCTTGCGGCCGTCCAGGCCGGGGCACTTGGCCGCGGGGGTGAGCATGGCCTGCGGCTCGGGGAAGAAGTTGCCGCCATAGAGGTAGTTGAAGCGGCGGGCGATCTCGCGGGTCAGCTCCATGTGGGGCAGCTGGTCTTCACCCACGGGCACGCCGTGGGGACGGTACATGAGGATGTCCGCGGCCATGAGCACGGGGTAGCAGAGGAAGCCCGCGTTGCCCAGGTCCTTGTTGGTGATCTGCTGCTGCTGTTCCTTGTAGGTGGGGTTGCGTTCCAGCCAGGAGACGGGGGTGATCATGGAGAGCAGCAGGCTCAGCTCGGCGTGTTCCTTGACCGCGCTCTGGCGGAAGATGACGCACTTTTCGGGATCCAGCCCGGCGGCCACCCAGTCCTTGACCATCTCTTCCACGTTGGTGGCGATGTTGGAGGGGTCGGCATAATCGCTGGTCAGGGCGTGCCAGTCGGCCACGAAGAAATAGGCTTCCTCGGTGTGCTGGAGTTCCACCCAGTTCTTGAGGACGCCGAAGTAGTGACCCAGATGGAGCGGCCCGGTGGGACGCATGCCCGAAACCGTACGCGGACGAACAGTGTTCATTTCAAGATTCCTTTAGAAGTTCCGTTACTTACTTGATACCGACAAGCGAAAGCAGCAGATCGCTGCCCCCGCCGATAAGAGGCCCGAGGATGTGCCCCAACAGGCCCGTGGCCAGCAGGAGCACCAGGATGATGAAGCCGTAGCGCCCGGCGCTCATATAGGCCCAGGCGGCGCGCGGCGGCAGGAAATAGGCCACGATCTTGCTGCCGTCCAGCGGCGGGATGGGCAGCAGGTTGATCCAGGCGAGGCAGAGGTTGATGTTCACCCCGGCCACCAGCATAAGCAGGAAGTAGCGCGTGGTGTCCGAGATGTCGGGGCTGGGCAGCATGGCCACCACGGCGCCCAGGACAAGGGCAAAGCCGATGGCCAGCAGGAAGTTGGTCACGGGCCCGGCCAGGGCCACCCACATCATGTCGCGGGCGGGGTCGCGCAGGTTGCGCACATTGACCGGCACCGGCTTGGCCCAGCCGAAGATGAAGCCCGTGCCCAGGCTGGTGAGCAGGAACACGGCCGCGCCCAGGGCGTCGAAATGCGAGACGGGATTGAGGGTCAGGCGGCCCATGAAGCGGGCGGTCTGGTCCCCCTTGCGGGAGGCCATCCAGCCGTGGGCCACTTCATGCATGATGATGCCGAGCAGGGTGGGGATCAGGTAGACAGCGAAGCGCTGTGCGTTGAATGCAAAATCGAACATCTGCCGCAAGTACCATGCAACGGGTCAAATGTCGATACGAGGGGCCCGGGGGGAGAGATGAGAGGGGTGTTATGTCTGGGGGAAGAGTAAGGGAGAAATGCGCGGGATATTGATGGCCGATGTAATCTGCTGGATTTACTATTTAATATTAGATA
>NZ_JBNPNC010000101.1:0-3534 GCF_050314315.1 Desulfovibrio sp. SGI.102
GCTTTGGCCTGTATCCTTTGGAGAAAACTGGTATAGCAAGGTGTATGCCGGACATTCTCTTAATATTATGGATAATCATTATTTACTTTTACATTGCATCCCTACAGTATTGCAAAAATGAAATAAATATTATAACTATTTGTTTTTATTTATTTTATTTATGAAATAGAATGTACACTGCGAATTTGCAAATGTGCAGGCGCCGCACGGGCATTGATTATTGCAATAATGCAATAATCACAAAAGGAATCGAGAGGATTATTTTTTAACATATTGAAAATATTGATTGTTATTTTTGTGGCACAGCCTTTGCTTTATACGGACCAAGAAATCAACAGGAGTTTCCCAATGGCAAACCATAAGATCACCATTTACCATGACGGTACCATCCTGACCATGGATGCGGATTTCCCCCAGGTCGAAGCGCTGGCCGTGATGGACGAGCGTATAGTGGCCACGGGCTCTCTGAAGGATGTGAAGCAGGCTGTGGGCGATGGCGCCGACCTGGTTTCTCTGGAAGGGGGCACGCTGCTGCCGGGATTCATCGACGGGCACAGTCATTTTTGCAGCGGCGGCATGAACCGTCTGTATGCGGCCGACTGTGCTGTGGAGAACATGGAAGCCCTCAAGGAGAGCCTGCGCCGCAAGCTGCATGACGACCGTCCTTCCCAGTGGGTCGTCGGGCACAGCTTCGACGAAAAAGGCATGGAGGAGCAGTGTTATCCCACCCGCGAGATCCTGGATGAAGTTTCCACGGACGTTCCCATCTTTTTCCGCCATGTGACGGGCCATACGGGCATCGCCAACAGCAAGGCCCTGGAGATCGCGGGCATCACCCGCGATACGCCCGATCCGGCCGGCGGCATCATCGGCCGTGATGCCCAGGGCGAGCCCAACGGCATCCTGGAAGGCATCCCGGCCCAGACCCTGGTGCGCAAGCACATCCCCGGCTTTACCCTGGACGAGATGCGTGCGGCCCTGGCTGACGACAGCGCCCGCTATGCCTCTTGCGGCATCACCACGGCGCAGGGTGCCCGGCCTTTTCTCCCATGGATGCGGAACTGGGCCACAAGGTGACCGAGCTGGTCCTGGACTGCGCGCACGACGGCACCCTGACCATCCGCACCGTGCTTTTCATCCGCGCCAATGACATGAGCCGCCTGGCTCCGTATCCCAACCATGTGCCCGGTACGGATCTTTCCGGCAACGGCCGGGTGACCATGGGTGCGGCCAAGCTGTGGGCCGACGGGGATCCGCGCGGCCATACCGGTTACTTCCTGGAGCCCTATCCCTTCGTGGATCCTGCCAAGGGCGCGGATTACCGCGGTGAATTCCTTTATACCGTGGACGAGCTGGTGGAAAAGATCCTGCCCATCCACAAGGCCGGCTGGCAGATCGCCATCCATGCCAATGGCGACGGTGGCATCGAGATCGTGACCCAGGCCTACGAGCGCCTGCAGCAGCTCCATCCCCGTCCCAATGCGCGGCACCTGGTCATCCATTGCCAGTATCCCAGCTACAGCCAGCTGCAGCGTCTCAAGGCTGCCGGGGCCTATCCCTGCTTCTTCATCAGCCCTCTGTACCACTGGGGTGAGATCCATGCCGGTTATGTGGGCGCGGACCGTGTGGCCCGCTTCTGCCCCTGCCATGACGCTGATGAACTGGGCCTGCCCTACAACCTGCATACCGACGCCCCCATCACGCCGGTGGATCCCCTGATCCAGGTCTGCACGGCCGTGACCCGCACCAGCCGCAAGGGCACCGTGTACGGGCCTGACCAGGCCGTGACGGTCATGTCGGCCCTCAAGGCCGTGACCATCCATGCTGCTTTCCCCAAGTTCGAGGAGCATGTGAAGGGTTCCCTGACGCCCGGCAAGTACGCCGACATGGTCCTGCTGGCCGAGAACCCCCTGAAGGTCGCCCTCGAACACATCAAGGACATTGCCGTGCTGCGCACCTATGTGGGCGGCGATGTCGTGTACAGTCGCTCCTAGATAGTGTCGTCAAATTATGCTTGCCCACAAAGATATGCATCTGATTTGAACGGCGGCAAGAAAAGATGCACATCTTTTGACATATCGTGTGGCAATTCCCCGCCAGCGCTTGAGATGGAGAAAAGCATTCTCGACAAGATGCCTGACTTTGTAGAGCTCTCTGTCATAGTTGCGTGATATTTTACGACTTCTCTTTGGCGGGATGACAACCTGGAAACCGGATTCACCTGCTTTGCGGAGAATACTCTCCGTATCGTAGCCTCATCAGCCAAAAGTGCCCCGGCACTCAACCCGTCAATCAACGCACAGGCCTCTTTGCAATCAGCTCGGGTACCTTCTGTAACAATAACCTCGCTTTTTTCTTCCCCCAGGAGCGTCTTGGCGTCCACTGTGAGATGTAAGCTGGCATCCTTCTGCATTCGTTGCAATTCGCGGATGACGGCGCTGTTATTCTCGTGTGCCAGCGCCAATTCCGCCTTGGCCTGCTCCTGGGCGCACAAACCCTATTCGCCTGCAAAACAGACTGATACAGGCCGCCAGCTGGCTGGATATTTACGGCCCCTACCGGGAGTACTGTGGCTAATGAGTCCGGCGGCTCCCAGCGCCACAGGGACGACAGCCACCTCCTTCGTGCGTTGCGATGAACAGCTCAGGGATGTCGTAGCATTAGCGGTGCAGGCGACCATGCAGTCCCTAAAAAAGCGCCCAGCAACACCGGGACGCCTCCCCATGCCAGCATCATACGCATGATACCCTGCTACCGCACAGCATACGATACCGTTTCTACAGACCATACATAAAAACGGCATGCCCGTTATCTACAGGCATGCCGTCATATTCCAAAAGCACTCTCCCCTGCCCCCCAATATTGGGGGCACAGGGGGACTATTCTTCAATACCGCACAATTTCCGTACGTCCTTTTGCGGAAGGCTGGTATCTCGCGTCACCAGCTTGTAGGACTTCTGCTCTCCAAGGGCATTGATGAGCAAAAGCCCATCTTCGCCTTTTTTATCAAGATAACAGGGAACGTCCGAGTTATCGACAAAGATCTCCACCCTTTCCTCGGTCTCCTTGCTTATCCTATACTTGAATCCGTATATCTTTTCTTCGTTGATCTTCATGAAGATGGATGGCATCTCTTCAAGCTGCCACCAGCCACGGATATCAAAAGCGAATGCATTCAAAGGTATCGCCAAAAGCATGAGCATCAGCACAAACACGTTTCTCACAGTATTCTCCTCAAGCTAATCAGTAGCTAATTCCCTGGCATATCAGCAGGCAATATTTTCTGCATCAGCAGAAAACACTCCCTTCATCATGTATCCTGGCTTTTCTTCCTTCCTTTCCTGGATGCCGACAGCACCGATAGCAAAAATAAAAAATTATTTCAAGGATGATGTTTTCAAAAATAAATACACAATAATCAATAATTTTATTATAAAACAAGTTTAAGGGTATTCCTCTGGGAGTGACAGTCACAGGTGCCAATGTTCATGACAGCCGCCTGATAGAAGCGAGGCTGAAGAACTCCCGGGAAAT
>NZ_JBNPNC010000102.1:0-3304 GCF_050314315.1 Desulfovibrio sp. SGI.102
GATAAACGATTCTCGACAAGGGCGGGGAGGGCTTTTTGCCGGCGGCAAGGAGGCCTCCCTTCCCCATGCCTCTTCCTTTTTCGGCGCCCCTCAGAGGGACAGGGGAGGGCAGAGAGGAGCCTCCGGGCAGAGACAAAAAACTCCCCCGTCCGCAAGGGATGGGGGAGACTGGAACAAGGGGAGTACGACCATCAGGCCGCCTTCCCTTTTTTCATACCTCGCGGCATGATGCGCACGACGGGGATTGCAATGCCCGGCATTTCCGTCTATAGGCTGGCCGCGGGCGCTGCGACCGGGGCCAGCCGGGGATGGGCTGCTGCCATCCGGGAAGGCTAGTCGTTTTTTTCCTGCGTCGCGGGATCGAACAGGCGGCCCAGTGCCGCCGCGTCCAGCGGGTTGAGGTTGAAGCGCATCCCGGCTTCGTCCAGAAGGGCGGCCAGGGATTTTTCGGGATACAGGGCGCGCTGTTCCGCCAGCCAGGCGGCGGCTCGCCGTACCAGTTCCGAAGCGGGCATGATGGTGGCCATGGAGTTCTCCTTTTTGTGGATCACTCTAGCCGAGTCCGTTTCGGGAAACAACGGGTCTTCGGATCCAAAGGACGGCATATATGGATAATTTGTGGGTTGCGTTCATCCTCAGCATCGTGGAAGGGCTGACGGAATACCTGCCGGTCTCGTCCTCGGGCCATCTGGTGCTGGTGGGCGATCTGCTCAATTTCAGCGGTGAAAAAGCTGCCACCTTCCAGGTGGTCATCCAGCTGGGCGCCATCATGGCGGTGGTCGTCCTCTACTGGGGACGTTTCTGGGGCCTGCTGCGGCCGCAACAGGGCGTGCCCTTTGCCGGTCTGCGCGGCATCTGGATGCTCTTCCTCACCTGCGTGCCCGCCTGTGTGCTGGGCCTGTTGCTGCACTCCCAGATCAAGAGCCTGTTCACGCCGAGCATGGTGCTGATCCCCTTCGTCATCGGCGCCCTGCTGATGATCTTTGTGGAGCGCCGCCAGTTCCATCCCCGCTATGAGACCCTGGACGACATGACGCCCGGCCTGGCCTTCGGCATCGGCTGCTTCCAGTGCCTGGCCCTGTTCCCCGGCTTTTCCCGTTCGGCGGCCACCATCATGGGCGGCATGATCCTGGGGGCCCGCCGTCCGCTGGCGGCCGAATATTCGTTCATCGCCGCCGTGCCCATCATGGTGGCGGCCACGGGCTTTGACCTGCTCAAGAGCCTGCATCTGTTCACCGCGGCGGACATCCCCTTCTTTGCCGTGGGCATGATCGGCTCCTTTATTTCCGCCCTGATCGCGGTCAAGGCCTTCGTGAGGCTGGTGGGTCATATGACCCTGGTGCCCTTTGCCGTGTACCGCCTGCTGCTGGCTCCCTTTATCTGGTATTTCATGGTGCATTAAAAAAAATTGGGAAAATCCCCAAAAAATGCTTGCCAAAGGGGAGCAACTTCTGTAGATACATCCCTGCGTTGAGTGGGACACGAAACGCCATCACGGCAAGGTAGCTCAGTTGGTCAGAGCATGCGGTTCATACCCGCAGTGTCGGGGGTTCAAATCCCTCCCTTGCTACCAGAATATGACAGGAAGCCCGGGAATTTCCCGGGCTTCTTTTGTTATGGATCTCCGTCTGTAGTAAGTCCGCAGATAGAGAAGCGGAATTTGATGATACGTTCTTCACTTCAGCGTCAGGATGGCGGCTGGAGAGCACAGGGGAAAGTTCTGTTATCGCGATCTTCCACGTGGTGATTGCCTGTTGTGCATTCAGACCTCGAAGATGTCAAAGGGGGCTGGGGGGGAGGACGATTTGTAGTCGCTGGAAGAAAGGTACAAAAAAAGACTTGCCAGCGTGCCGTAATTTTTGTAGATACATTCCTACGTTGTGGAAAAGCCACAGTAATCTTATGGCAAGGTAGCTCAGTTGGTCAGAGCATGCGGTTCATACCCGCAGTGTCGGGGGTTCAAATCCCTCCCTTGCTACCAAAGGCAATAAAAAAGGCCCGGAATATTTTCCGGGCCTTTTTTATTGCCTTTGGTAGCTCTTTTTTTGCTCTTATAAAGATCCAACTATTTGTTTTTTGACAATTTATTTCGCAGCCAGCGAGATATTTCTCGTAAGGGAAACGTAACTTTCCATGAATTTGAATTCAAAATTGATTCAAGTTCACTTTTTAACTGGCTATTTATATTTTTTAAATTAATATTATCTTGGAATATATTATTATATCTTGCATTGACGCTTTCATACTTTGATTTGATATCTTTTAGTTTGTGGCTATTAACAAAATACTCAGAAGTTGATTTTATTAGTTCGACTAGCGCTATTGAGATTTCTTTGTCTTGAGATAGGAGATTTTGCAATAGGGGATTATCAAGAGTTGGGCCTCCAGGTTTTCTCCATATAGCAAGACCATGAGAATGGGTAAAAACACAAATCTCTTGAGATTTTTCTGCTATTTCATGCCATAATTTATAGACACCAAAATTATTTCCTTGCTCGGCAACATCATGAAAAAGGATAATCCCTCCGGGTTTTACCTTTGGTAGCCAGGTATAGAAGTCGTGCTTGACTGCATCATATGTATGAAGTCCATCAATATGGAGTATGTCAATAGATTCATCTTTAAAATATTGTACTGCATCATCAAATTTCATACGCAACATCGTTGCAAAATTTGAATAGCATTTTTCAGCATGCTCTGAAAATTTTATGTATACATCTTCTCCGTAGAAGCCTGCTTGTTCATCCCCTTTCCAGGTATCAACTGCATAACATGTTGTTTTTAGCCATGATTGTTTGACAGCTTCACAGAAAGCAAAAAAAGAAACACCAGTGTGGCTACCAAGTTCTACTAGGCATTGAGGGCGATATGCTCGAATAAGCATATCGGCAAAAATAACATGTCCAATCCATGGGGTGACCCCTCCAGCTAATATCTCATGCGGTCCTTTATATTCATAGGTAGTATAGTGTGATAAGAAGTTGAGTATTTCTTTGTTCATGTTTACGACCTCCTCGTATCTATGAAATTTTTATTTTTTTTCGTAATCTTATACTTGGATTTTCGATGTATCTATGTAAAAGAGAAGAGGTTAAAAATGTCACTTTAATAGATATAATTACCATGAATATAAAGAGAACGTGCTTTAAGTATATATTTGATATGTCTATTTTATAGTATATTGAGATGAAAAGACTGAGAACTTGAAGGTGGACAAGATAAAACGGATATGAAATCTTTGACATGTATAAAAAAAATGATTTTATTTTACAGAGCTTTTCAGTATTGAGTGTAGTCTTGCTTA
>NZ_JBNPNC010000103.1:0-3211 GCF_050314315.1 Desulfovibrio sp. SGI.102
CCCCCTCGCGCTGTGAGCTGCAAGGGGGTCTCGAACAATCTTTGGCAGCGGCCTACTTTCCCACATGACGTTATGCAGTATCATCGGCGATGGAGAGCTTAACTTCCGAGTTCGGAATGGGGTCGGGTGTACCCTCTCCTCTATGGCTACCAAAGAAATTTGGCAAATTTATTGAAACAGGGATGGAAGGATTTTTTCGAGAAACAAGACGCACGGGCTATTAGTACTGGTCAGCTCCACCCCTCACAGGGCTTCCACCTCCAGCCTATCAACGAGGTCGTCTACCTCGGCCCTTCAGGACTTGCGTCAGGGAGAACTTATCTTAAGGCAGGCTTCCCGCTTAGATGCTTTCAGCGGTTATCCCTTCCACACATAGCTACCCTGCTGTGCCGTTGGCACGACAACAGGTCCACCAGTGGTGTGTCCATCCCGGTCCTCTCGTACTAGGGACAGGCCCTTTCAATTCTCCTACGCCCACAGAAGATAGGGACCAAACTGTCTCACGACGTTTTAAACCCAGCTCGCGTACCACTTTAAACGGCGAACAGCCGTACCCTTGGGACCTGCTTCAGCCCCAGGATGTGATGAGCCGACATCGAGGTGCCAAACCGCATCGTCGATGTGAACTCTTGGATGCGATCAGCCTGTTATCCCCGGCGTACCTTTTATCCAATGAGCGATGACCCTTCCATTCGGGATCACCGGATCACTAACACCTACTTTCGTACCTGCTCGAGATGTCTCTCTTGCAGTCAAGCTCCCTTTTGCGTTTGCACTCGACGGCTGGTTTCCAATCAGCCTGAGGGAACCTTTGCATGCCTCCGTTACATTTTGGGAGGCGACCGCCCCAGTCAAACTACCCACCAGACACTGTCCTCTTACCGGATCACGGCGAAGAGTTAGGGACCTGAACAAACAAGGGTGGTATTTCAACGATGGCTCCCTCCATACTGGCGTACAGAGTTCACAGCCTCCCACCTATGCTACACATGCAGGCTCAAATCCCAATGTCAAGCTATAGTAAAGGTGCACAGGGTCTTTCCGTCTTTCTGCGGGTACACGGCATTTTCACCGCGACTTCAATTTCACCGAGTCTCTGGCCGAGACAGTGTGGAGATCGTTACGCCATTCGTGCAGGTCGGAACTTACCCGACAAGGAATTTCGCTACCTTAGGACCGTTATAGTTACGGCCGCCGTTTACTGGGGCTTCAATTCGGAGCTTCGCTTGCGCTGACTCCTCCTTTTAACCTTCCAGCACCGGGCAGGCGTCAGTCCGTATACGTCGTCTATACGACTTGGCACAGACCTATGTTTTTAGTAAACAGTCGCCACCACCATTTCTCTGCGGCTTTTCAGGGCTCGACAGAGTGAATCGCTTCACCCTAAAAAGCACCCCTTCTTCCGAAGGTACGGGGTTATTTTGCCGAGTTCCTTGGCCAGAGTTCTCTCGAGCGCCTTGGATTATTCATCCCACCCACCTGAGTTGGTTTCCGGTACGGTTTGCGTGTCCTATACTTAGAAGCTTTTCTAGGCAGCATAGACTCAACAACTTCAGACCTTTCGGTCACGGACTCGCGTCTCAGGATAGAGAGAAGCGGATTTGCCAACTTCTCATCCCTACACGCTTGCACCGGGACAACCAGCGCCCGGCTTGCCTATCTTCCTGCGTCCCTTCATCGCGCGAACACACAAGTACGTGAATATTAACACGTTTCCCATCAGCTACGCCTTTCAGCCTCGCCTTAGGGGCCGACTAACTCCGGGAAGATTACCTTTACCCGGAAAACCTTGGGTTTACGGCGAACGGGTTTTTCACCCGTTTTATCGTTACTCATGTCAGCATAATCACTTCTCCACAGTCCAGCATGCCTTACGACACACCTTCAGCCCGTGAAGAACGCTCCCCTACCAGACCGCATATGCGGAATTCAAAGCTTCGGTACTATGCTTAGCCCCGTTACATTTTCGGCGCAACGTCATTAGACCAGTGAGCTATTACGCTTTCTTTAAACGATGGCTGCTTCTAAGCCAACGTCCTGGGTGTCTCTACAACGTCACCACCTTAACCACTGAGCATAGATTTGGAGACCTTAGCTGTTGATCTGGGCTCTTACCCTCTCGACGACGGACCTTAGCACCCGCCGTCTGACTCCCATGGTACATCTGACCGGCATTCTGAGTTTGATAGGGTTTGGTAATCTGGTAGGACCCCTAGCCCTGTCAGTGCTTTACCTCCGGTAGACAATCCATGAGGCTATACCTCAATATATTTCGGGGAGAACCAGCTATCACCGGGTTTGATTGGCCTTTCACCCCTATCCACAAGTCATCCAAACCGTTTTCAGCCGGTATTGGTTCGGTCCTCCACAAGGTTTTACCCTTGCTTCAACCTGCTCATGGATAGATCACCCGGTTTCGGGTCTAATCCGCACTACTCATCGCCCTTGTCAGACTCGGTTTCCCTACGGCTCCACTTGCGCTTAACCTTGCAGTACAGATTAACTCGCTGACTCATTATGCAAAAGGCACGTGATCACGGAACAAGTCCGCTCTCACAGCTTGTAAGCACCAGGTTTCAGATTCTATTTCACTCCTCTAACAGAGGTTCTTTTCACCTTTCCCTCACGGTACTGGTACACTATCGGTCGTCGGTTAGTACTTAGCCTTGGAAGATGGTCCTCCCGGATTCCCACGAGGTTCCACGTGTCTCGCGGTACTCAGGTACCGGCTGTGTCGCTTTCGGTTTCAGGTACGGGGCTGTCACCCGCTCTGGCAGAGCTTTCCAGCTCATTTCCCCTGCCTACTCATGAATCACATATGCCGGCCCTACAACCCCGGCTGAACGAATCCAGCCGGTTTGGGCTCATCCCATTTCGCTCGCCGCTACTTTGGGAGTCTCGTTTGATTTCTTTTCCTTCAGGTACTGAGATGTTTCACTTCCCTGAGTTGGCGCTGGACACTTTATGTATTCAAGTGCCCGCGACGGAGCATGACCTCCGCCGGGTTTCCCCATTCAGAAATCCCCGGATCACAGAATGTTTAGCTTCTCCCCGAGGCTTTTCGCAGCTTACCACGTCTTTCATCGCCTTCCGACGCCAAGGCATCCACCCGATGCTCTTGTCAACTTGTCTTCTCGAAAAAAACTTCCTTCCATCCCTATTCAATTGTAAAAGAGCAATCACTTTCGTGATGGCCGGATCATATCCGGTT
>NZ_JBNPNC010000104.1:0-2965 GCF_050314315.1 Desulfovibrio sp. SGI.102
GTGGAGAGGCTGTGGAGCGGGGGAATGACGAGAGGGGAAGGGGCGTTTTTTGTAAAAACTGCCCCTTCCCCTCTCGTGCTCTCCCATCCCCGAAAAAACTTTCTTCAGGTCGGGGCGAAAGTCCCCGTCGCTGTCTGGCGGCTGTTTGAAATAAGGCATGACATACGACCGGAGGGGAGGGGGATGCTGGGGAGTGAAGGGGGGCGGAGTGTTTTCTTTCTCTCTTTCTCTCTCGTGCTTGCTTCCGGGGCGCTGGAATAGCTCTGGAAAGACGGGAAGGGACCTTCCTGCGATGAAGAGGCGGATCCCGTCGGGCATACGCTTTGATAAGGCTGGCGGCATGGCACGCCACGGGCGGGACGCTATCCGGGCAGATGACGGTCTTTTAGGGCTGACGGGAAGTGAAGGGAGTGTTGGAGGTGCCGGGAAGCGGACGACGCCGGGAGGAAGCACAGGAGCTGCCCGGCAGCCTGCCCGTTTCGTGGCGATCGCTGGCCGGAGGGGGCGGGAGACCATCTTGTCTGACAAGCGGTCCGTGATGCTCCGGCTTGGGGATGCTCCGCCAGGGAAGGCCGATGTCCTGCCGGACTTTCAGCAAGGTTTGCCCCGGCCCTTACCAGGAAGGGAGGATGTTTCGGAGCCGTGCAGCCTTTCTCCACGCGGGGAGCGTTCCAGAATGTCCGGTAGGCCGCAGGCCGCAAAAAAGCCCTCCATGCGGAGGGCTTTGTCATTCCCGATGGGCGGACAGGCTTCCGGGACTGTCCTCGGGAGGGCGCACGGTCATGTCTGCAACCGGGCATGCATGCCGTACTGTCTGAAGAAGGGGCTGATGGGAGCGAGATTTGGGAGGAAGGGCCCTCTCGTCTCATGCGGGAGAAGCCCCTTCCGTCGATGCTCGTTTCGTCTGTGGCCGGTCTTAGGCCTGGGCCGAAGCGGCAGCCGTTTCTTCTTCCTTGCGGGCGGCGTTGCGGCGGCAGGCGTCGTTGAGGTCGCGTTCCAGCAGGGCCACGATGGTGAAACGGTTGATGAAGGCGCGGGCGAACTGCAGGTAGTTCAGATACAGGTCACTGCTGCGCATGGACAGGCCTTCGGTATCGATGCGCTGCAAAAGCTCGATCTGGATCTTGCTGATGCGGGAAGAGCAGTGGTCGGCATAGGCCGAGAGCTCGGCGCGGGAGCCTTCGCCCGCGGCATAGGCCCGGAAGTGGCGGGCGGCGTCTTCCAGGATGCCCAGCATCTGGTCCAGATTGTCGCCCAGCGCGCCGCTGTAGGGGCGGTGGCGGTTGGCGATGTGGTTGGCGGACATGCCCAGCACCGAGCGCAGCTCATGGCTCAGTTCCTTCATGCCGTTGAAGATGCGGTAGTAGATGTGCCGCGCTTCGTTGTCCAGATCGTCGCCACCGCCGCGCAGGGCCATGCGGTAGTAGGAACCTCGGGAGCGCGAGATGTCTTCGAAAAGGTTCACGGCTTCGTTCTTGCAGCGGTTCAGGATCTTCTCGTCCTCGGCCTGGAAGGCGGTGAGGCCTTCGCACATCAGGCGCACGGCGGTATCGATGCTTTCGTCCACCGAAGCGCCGATATTGGCGCGGATGCTGTCCTTGTCGGTGTTGTCGGCCACGATGTCGAAGCTGCTCTCTTCCTTCTTCTTGCCGAAGAAGTTGGAGCGCACCAGGCTGACCACGGCCACCAGCATGAAGAGGACGGCCACCACGCTGCCGCCCTCGAACAGGGCCCAGGTGACCAGGACACAGGCGCTGAAGGCGCACATGGCGGTCAGGAACCAGCCGCTGATGACGGCCAGCACGCCGGAGATGCGGTAGACGGCGCTCTCACGGTTCCAGGCGCCGTCGGCGAAGGAGGAGCCCATGGCCACCATGAAGGTCACATAGGTGGTGGACAGGGGCAGCTTGAGCGACGTGGCCGAGGCGATGAGGATGCTGGAGACCACCAGATTGATGGCGGCACGCACCTGGTCGAAGGGCAGCACGGGCGCGCCCTTGACCTGTTCCACGGGCTGCATGCGGCTCTCAAGGGCGGTGAAGAGCGAATTGGGCAGGATTTGGTGCAGGGTCTTGTTGGCGCTCAGGCCCGCGCGCACGATGAGGCGGCCGGGCAGGGAGGAGCCGAACTGTTCCTGATCGCCGCGGGTGCTGCTGCTCAGGTTGATGGAGGTCTGCACCACGCGGTGGGCCTTTTTGGAGAACCACAGGGCTTAAACTGATTGCTTGAAATATGATAAAAAATATGTAAATATACTCTTTATGAGAAGATTATGCACAATAGGTGAAGCAGCGCGATTGCTTGGGGTATCCATTCCCACCCTTCGCAGATGGGAAGAGAGCGGAAAACTGGTCCCCGAGCGTACAGCCGGCAAACACCGTCGATATGACATCACAAAACTAAAGCCTGAGCTGGCGATCGAGGATACGACCCGTACGACCATTGCCTATGCCCGTGTCTCCAGTCATGACCAGCGGGAAGATCTTGAGCGGCAGAAGCAGATACTCGAGCTCTACTGTGCACAACACGGCTGGAACTTCACGCTGCTTTCCGATCTCGGTTCAGGAATGAACTACCACAAAAAAGGATTGCGTCGTCTATTGGATGCCATCCTTTCCGGGGATGTCGGGAGACTTGTCATAACCCATAAAGACCGGCTGCTCAGATTCGGTGCTGAACTCGTATTCGCCATCTGCGAAGCAAAAAATGTTGAAGTCGTCATCCTCAACCAGGGGGAAGAATGCTCTTTTGAAGAAGATCTTGCCAAAGACGTCCTGGAGATCATCACGGTCTTTTCCGCCCGGCTCTACGGCAGCCGATCCCATAAAAACAAAAAGCTTCTTGAAGGCGTCAAAGAAGCAATCGAGGATAATGCCCTGTGCTGATGGCCCACAAGATAGCCCTTGACCTCAACGATCATCAGCGGACGTACATGCTGCGTGCGGCTGGTGTTGCCCGGTTCGCA
>NZ_JBNPNC010000105.1:0-2812 GCF_050314315.1 Desulfovibrio sp. SGI.102
CTAGCGGGAGGTTTTCTTTTTATACAATAACAAAGGGCGGACCCTTGCGGGCCCGCCCTTTTCCATACTCGCTGCTGCGAGGATTATTCCGCCGGAGCGTAATAACAACGCTTGGGCGACATGACCTTGCCTTCCTTCTTCAGTTTGGCAATGGCCTTGCTGACTTCCTTGGAATCCACTCCCAGTTCCTTGGCGATGTCGCCAGGACGCAGGGGCTTTCCGGCATTGACCAGGACTTCCAGAACTTTGTTTTCCATGGGCTGTTTTCCTCCTTGGGATGTGCGTATGCGCGTTACGGGGGGCTGGGCCGACGTTCGCCTTGTAGCACAGAGCCTGCGGCCTGAAAAGAGACCCGGCAGGAGATCCCGGCGCTGCTTTGCAGTACGCCGCAGGATGGAGGACAGATACACTGATGCAGGCCTTTCGAAATGCCACTGTACATAGCAAAAAAGGCGACCAGTAAAACTGATCGCCTGAATTTGCATGGTGCGCCCGAAGAGATTCGAACTCCTGGCCTACAGGTTCGTAGCCTGTTGCTCTATCCAGCTGAGCTACGAGCGCGTCGTGAGAAGCTATGTATAGAAAACAGCTCACGGAGTCAAGCGTTTAGCAAAAGAATTTTTCAAAAAAGTGAAAGGATGCCGGAAAAGATGCTTCCACCGCCCTGGAAAAGGCGGGCAGTCCTCCTCCCCCGCCGGCCCTGCCCTACGGGCAAAACACAGGGAGCGCCGGTCACTCCTGTTCCGGCCAATAGTGCCTGCGGTCATGCTCCTTGCAGGCGTAAAAATCCCGCTTGGCAAGGTACATCTTTTTGTCCGCTTCGTTGATCTGCTCGTCGATATTGCCCCGCTCGGCACGCCAGGAAATGCCGCAGGAGATGGAGATATGGCTTCCCTCCATGGCCCGAAGCGCATTCTCGACACAGGCATGGAAAGCTTCGCGGCCGGATTCGCGGTCGATGGCGATGAACTCGTCGCCACCTATGCGGTAGGCCTTTTTGCCAAAGGCTTGGAGGAGGCTCTCCGCGGTGCGACGGATGAGGGCATCACCGGCCTGATGTCCCTGGAGGTCATTGATCTTCTTCAGGCCGTTCAGGTCGAAATAGGCGATGCCCAGGCTGCCGCAATCCTTTCCGGACAGGGAGTCACAGACCTGGTTGTACCTGTTTCTGTTGTACAGCCCGGTGGAAAGATCCTCCACATACATCTGGGCGATGACGTCGTGCTGCTCGGCGATCTGCCTTTTCTGGAGCTCGATCTGCTCCCGGAGATAGCGGCGGGACTCCTCAGCCATTTTTTCAGGAAACCCGCTGTCGCTCGCGTCCATCTCACTGTAAGGGTTGGAAAGGTGGAGATGACAAGGGGCTTTCCCGGGAAGAGCTGGCCGTGCATCACGCCGGGCTCCACGTCAGCAGCAAAGGGCAGAGTTCGGCCTGGCTGCGGTATCACGTCATGCCGGACGGGGGGGACACTGTGGATGCTGCCAAGGCACCGCAACGCATCCTGTGGGTGAAGTAGAAGGGGAAATTATGTCTGAAAATCGTATCCAGGGCTGGAAGGCCATTTGCACTTATCTGGGCCAGTCCGCGTATCGTATCCGGCGCCAGTGCTATCCGGTCTACCATATGCCGGAATCCAGGCTGGTGTGGGCTGTCCCGGAAGAATTGGACGCCCACACGGCCAGGCTGTTCACTCGGTGTCGGGAGAAGGTTGAGCGGCAAGGTATGCCCGGATAATGCGGGCCGCAAGTTTGTTCGCACTGATCCCATAACTTTGGGCTTCTTTTCCAAGCTCCTCCCATTCGGCTGCGGCCAAAGTGACGCTACGGTTGAAGGCGTCCTCTCGGGTGCTATTCTTTCCACTTTTTTTCGTCCAGCTCCGGGGCGCGCCCCGCCCCGGGGATCTTTTTTAGCCTTATCCTGCATTCTCCGCTCCTTCCTCTTGGCCTCAGATTTGACAAGAGACAAGCGCCTCCCCTCGCGTCTACACGCCTCAGAGCAATAACTGTTTTTCCCGTGGGCCTGGTACTCTGCCCCGCAAATGGGGCAGACGCGCTCTCCTTTGCGCCGCTTTGCATTGCGCAAGGGATTTATCATCTCACTGTAAGGGTTGGAAAGGTGGAGATGACAGCAGCGGGGCCCCTGCGCCATCCAGCGGAAAACCGTGGTGATGCGCTGGTGAACGCGCAGGCAGATGCCGGAATCCGGAACTGTGGCGACCCAGAGCATGCCCGTACAGATGAACAGGTCCGGCATGGGCCGGATGACGTCATACTGCTCTTCGCCTATCTCGCAGCGGGGCACCCTGCCTGCGAAGGCCCGGAACGTCCTGATGACGGTCGCCGGATCGACGGCGTACTCATGCTCCCCGGCACCGAACCAGCTGAAGGCATCGTCAAGATGGGAGAGCAGGAGCTCCGTATCGTTCTCGCAGTAGTGCTGATGCAAAAAAAGACGCGTCAGTTCCGCGATCTTCCGTTGCTTCGCATCGTCTGTCAAAGAGGCATGCGGCATCCGTGCACCCCCTTGTCTTCATTGCCAGTAGCGATCCCCCATGCGCGCGGGCCTCAGGCTCCGGTCCCGCCATGCCGGGTCTTCTTTCCGAAAGGCGATGACCAATACGGCAGCCGCACCACACGCAGCTGCTCCCATGCGCGCGAAGCAGACCGGTCCGGACGTCCAAACACATCATGGCTGAAGGTATGATACTTCGAGCTTTCTGGATGGTCCCCCCTTTTGTCCCGCATGGCTATAGCCTGCTGCCTCCTTCGGGCCTTCAGGAACGGCATCCCTGCTAAAAAACAGGTATCCGGC
>NZ_JBNPNC010000106.1:0-2762 GCF_050314315.1 Desulfovibrio sp. SGI.102
TCTGGCAATAGCTCCTAAAAGGAAAGGGAACTCCGTTTTGGTGGAAATGCTCCCATCAATTGGGCGATATGCCTACGGAGTTCCCAATGAAAAATTTTAATAGCGTCTATCTCATATGGGCTTTTCCAAAGATATCTTTTGCCGATATCTGGTCTCCTATGATACGGAGGGGAGACAATTTTGAGATCAGTCACAGGAAGTCAAATCTAAAAAATCGTGTGGAAGAAGTTATAGAATAGGCTGTTGTCGAGCTCACCACCACATTTCCCGCATATGGGTAAATCGGCAAAACAAAAGCAATGCATTTCCAGAATGAATACTTTATCCCTATTTCGATTCAATAGATACGATATTCTCCCGACTGATACTTCTGGTTTCCCATTTTCAGATATAATGGAAAACATCGGACAGAGCTTTTTCATTCAGTTTAGGGTTCTTTCTGTCAGTCAAGAGCCAACATTTTTACAGGAAAAACCTTATCAGCTGTCTTAGCCCATAGCCTGTTCCGTAAACTCAAAGCTTTTAAGCTGCAATTGTCCGTCCTGATAATGTACTATGACGTGGAATGTAGCCTCTTTCCATATGATTTCCCCGCCGTCTACTTCTTTGAAACGCTGGAGTCTGCCAAACATTTCCCAGTGTTTTTCATCTATGGGCTCCATCATCTCCACGTTGGCATAGCCTGGCAGTAAATCATCCGGGGACAGGTTGCATATATTGCCCGTTTTGTCGCTCAGAACGGAAAAATCAATAAAATAACCGTTACCATCAAAGTAGACTCCTTCGAAGTCTCCGTGCCTGCTCACTTCCTGACCAAAGATGGTTCGGGCAATCTCTTCCACCCCATCCTTCGGCACATACCCCCGCAAATTTTCAGATATGCCTTGGAAAAAACTAGGATGTTCATCACGATCCAGACCACAGACTGATCCTTCAGACAGGATGAGGAAAAAGAGCGCATCCCGGCACAGCTCGTTCTGGGATTTATGAGCACTCTTTGTCAGGCCCATGCTCCACAGGATAAGCAAATTATCCTCCATGACGAGCTGCTCCGCCCGAGACGGGAATGCTCCTTGCGCGAAAGTGGGTAGGGGACAGAGCAGCAGGCAGGCCAATATCACCAAAAGCAAAACCTTGTTCATAATTCGCCTCGCTGAAGAAACTTACTGTGCGTTGAAGTCGAGGGAAAGGATGCGCCAATACTTACCCGTCTTTTTGGCGATCAGGCGGAATGTATCCCGCTTGGTTACTCGCAAGATATCGCCTTCTGCTTGATACAGGCCACGCACTTCGCCTTCCATGATCCATGCGTCATTTTCAGGGTACAGATTAAACGGCTGGGCGAAAGCGTCATGCTCATGGTACAGAGGCCAGGACTCGAACAGCCGGATATCATCGACGAACAGCCCTTCCTCCTTCCGAAAGAAGTAGTCGGCCTGAGGCAGGGCCGATCTGTCGAAAGACCAGCCCAGCCACTCCTGCGCCACGCTCTCCAATTTTGCAAACGGAACATAAAGCCTGTACTGCTCTGGCACTCCGTTAAAAAGCCGCAGAAGTTCCTGCTTATCCTCTTCATTGTCACACGCTTCAGGAAAATTCATGATGCCTTCATTTGAGGCCATCACCATGAGCTGAAGCACTGTGCGCGCAACGAAAGAAGGAGAAAGCTGTCCGTTTTCCACCAGACCGAAGGTCCTCGTTCTCGGTGGTGACATGTCTTTAGGCTGCCCCTCGCCGATACCGACACGCAGTTTCCAGAACGAGACTACATTGTCCAGCAAAAGCAGCCTCTCTGGACGACTCATCAATTTGGCCACATTGTTCAGCTCGTGTACTTTCTCAGAATTTACATTCAGGGGAGGTCGGGGTTGGATGGCACGAACCGGAGCTGCAATACTCAGACACAGGGAAAAACACGCTGCGAACAACAGACGTGTGTGTAGGCCTTTCATGGTTCCCTCCTCAGGCGTTAACTACACTACCAGTTGATAGCAGTTCTACCCTGAAAGGGGACAGCTATGCATCCTCCTTGTGATGAAAAAGGAATAAAAAGCCAGGGAAAGGGGAGTCATCATGAAGATGAAGCAGGCGTCTGATGCCCTTCTTCAGCTTCAAGGATTACCGCAGTGCTTCAAAACGTTCTATTTTGCCTCCTGTCCGCCATCATCTGGATATGGACCATCATCTCGTGACTGGCAGCAGGTCAGTGAAGGACTCAAGGAAGAAGAACGGGACGGCAGCGGACACTTCGTCAAACTCTCCAGATGAGGGACCTCACAGGAACTTGCCCCCTGCTGCTCCCCCCTGACGGAACATCAGGACGCCTCATGCCCTCATGATGGCACAGACATCCAAAATACAAATGAAGCTTAGCCCGAATGAAAGGCGCTCCTCATGAGAGCGCCTTCTTTATTAGTAGACAGGACACATGACCGATACAGTCGTTTTCAGAAGATCCACAGGGACAGCCTGAGCCTCCCCCCCATCCCAGAATCATCAAAACCAAAACGATGCTTTTTCCAGAATGAATGCATACTTCCTTCCTAGTTTGAGCCAAGCGATAACAATGCTGCCCGGCTGATATTTCGAACTTCCCTCTTTCAGATATGGTGGAGGAGCTGCGAACTGACTCTTCCATGCCACGTCAGGCCCTCTCAGATGGTCATAGTACTATTTATAGGAGAAATGCCCGTTCACTCTTTTCAATTCGTAGCTAATTCCGTGATATTAAATCTTTTCATATACAATTTTCCGTCATGATA
>NZ_JBNPNC010000107.1:0-2635 GCF_050314315.1 Desulfovibrio sp. SGI.102
AACTTACGCGTGGAAAATGCCTCTCCCAGTTCTTCCCCAAACCGTGCCATCCCATATTCGACAATGGCATCGCTGATGAACTGGTTTTTCGTGCCCTTGCCTTGTTTCTTCCACTCTTCAAGCACCGCACAAGCCGCTTGGGAGTAATAGACGGTCATTTGGTGTCCGTCTTTTTTGGAAGCAAGGAAAAAGTTCTCGGGAACGTCGTCTTTCTTGGTGTCGAGCTTGGATTTTTCACTCATGGCAGCCTCCTTATGAAAGAAAGTACTGCGATGATAGCACATCGTCAATGCGATTAAAAAAGAAAGGAATCTTCAAATGAAAGGTTTTCTTCGTGGGCATCCACCGTAAAAGCATCGTAATTCGGCCCGGTGCCATAGTATACGTATAATTATTCACAAATATTTAAGTACTGTTGAGGAGATATAAAACTATGAGGAACTACTATGAGGTTCATTACGATACAAGGCATGCAATTCTGGGTTTCAACGAAAAAGCACCGTTACGTTCATCGTAAAAGACGGCACAAGCACCAATCCTTACGGAGGTCATGGAAGCAGAGGAATAAAGGTTTACGCCGTGCCCTTTGCTCGTTAGCTACCTCGCCTTATCTGTTCATCTCCCTGATGATCCCCGGTGCATGCTGCGATACGCAGCGGTTTGCTAACTGCCAGGACGTGTTCACCAAGTTCGTGAGGAAGCTGGTCTACCGGTTCCCGGGCTGCTGGTTCGTGTACAAGCGCGAATGGACGCAAAAGACAGGATTCCACTTCCATTTGATAGGGAACCTTTTTGAGTCGAAAAAGCTGAACTTGAAAGCTTCAAACCATAGAAAAGTTTCCAAACTATGGAATGCATCGATAACGGCAGTTCATGGGACGGTGCCTCCAGCTGGCGTGAAGCCATGCCTTGTCAAAGAGTGTAGCTTTGCCATGCATACTGGCTACCTTCTTAAGGATGGCAAGAAAGGGCAGGATATGGCCTTTATCAAGAAGTCTGGCGGTGCGCAGACGTGGAACTACATCAATAAGAAAAACATCCCGTTTGCGCCGAAAATACCGGCAAAGATTACTGAAAAGGCCTATTTCTTGTTCCTCGATATGCTGAAAGAGGAACTGGACGGTACCGGCTTCAATACCGAATACATTATGCGTATCAGGCCCAAGGCATGTGCCTCGTTGAGCCACATTGATAATGACATCCTGTTGAGGGTTCTCAAAGAAGCTTGCAAGGAGGCACACGATGGGGCAGCAGTGCATGACATATAAGCAGATAGCCGAGATCTTACAGATAGCACCAAATACGTTTAGGAAGACGTGGCGCCAGTATCCCCACTTCTTTGTGACCCCGCCCAGCACAAGGCCGCAAGGGGGAAACCTCAAAAGTGCCCGTTTCGACCCTGTGGAAGTCTTGAACTACGCAAAACAAGGAAGGTACAGCTATTATGGCTATCAACAAGATAGAGATGAAGACGTGCAGTCGGTACGAGGCAAGCGTCAAAGTAGGTGGTGTAATACGCAAGAAGCGCTTTCTGACGCTCCAAGAAGCAAAGATATGGGAGTTGGCGATGAGGCAAGCCCCAGCGATGGCAGGACAGCCCTGTTTGATGTATTCGCTGGCCTGTAGCCAGTACATAGCTGACTGCGAGCTGCGCATAGCTTCCAACACCCTTAGGGAGAAGAAGAAGCACCTGCGGGAGTTCGCCAGCTATATCAGGAAAGACTGCCGCTTGCAGGACTGCGCTATGGATGACGTTACTTTGAGCATGGCACGTGCCTTTAGCAACGGCGTCATGGCCCGTAGCGGTGCCAAAACGGCCAACAGGCGTATACGTACGCTCAAGGCCCTTTGGAACTGGCACAAATCAGAGCTTACCGGCAATCCTTGGCAGGCGGTCAAGCCCTTCCCGGAAGAGGAGTTCGTCAAGTACGTCCCTTCAAAGGATGACGTTGAGAAAGTCTTCGCCGCTGCTACGCAGCAGGAAAGAGATATATTAACGTTCATCAGCTACACGGGGGCACGCCTCAGCGAAGTGCTCAACCTGAAATGGGAAGACGTTTTGGACGGCTCCATCAGGCTGTGGACGCACAAAAGCCGGAATGGCTCCAAGACGTCCCGTCTGGTTCCTGTCGGCCATACGCTGCGTGACGTGTTGACGCGGCTTCACCCTCTATCAGAGGGCAGCCCGTATGTTTTCGTCAATCCCGCTACGCATGGGCCGTACAGACGGAATCAGCCCTCCATATGCCGCATGCTGAAACGGCTGTGCCGTGAAGCTGGTGTCAGGGAGTTCGGTTTTCACGCGCTGCGGCACTACTTCGCCTCCATGCTCGTAAGCACGAACAAGGTGACGCTGTGCGATATTCAGCACATGCTGGGCCACCAGCGCGCCACGACCACGGACACCTACTTGCACAGCTTGTGCCCCCCAGTAGATCACTTGGCGGGGGTGATTGAAGAAATGAACCAGCCCTTGAAGGCCAGCTAACAACCAGACAACCGAAAGGCCGGGGAGACGATCTCCGGCCTTTTTTGTCGGCTTCGCACACCGTACCACCAGCCGAAGCGTTTCCCACGCTCAAAAAGGCCGCCATAAGCAAGGCTGGGCAGCCTGTTTACGTGCCCCCCTGGAAAC
>NZ_JBNPNC010000108.1:0-2427 GCF_050314315.1 Desulfovibrio sp. SGI.102
CCGCCGGACACATCTATAAAAAAAGGCCGCCCTCCCTTGGGAGTGGCGGCCTTTGCTTTTTGTTACGGAAGCAGGTCCTCACGTTTTGTGGCGATGCTGCATCCCTTGCAGCAGGCCTGCTGTTTGCCATCCCCGCAGCCGCAGGAGCACTGTCCTTTGCGGACGGAGATGAAAATTTTCCTGGCCATGAAGATCACGGCCACAGCCACGATGACGATAACGGCGATGCTTTGGCCATCCATGCTGGTGTCCTCGTTTCGGTCGATTTTCGGCAAGTATGCTCTAAATGAAAATGAAAATCAACTTTAATTAGCGCGGGCCCACAAAAAAGGGCGGAAAGATCCGCCCGCTGTCATGCCGGCCGGAAAAGGTCATTGCTGCATTTTTTTCTGGCAGTCCGCGCAGATACCGGAAAGGATGTGCACATGCCGCAGCAGCAGGAAACCGTGCTTCTTGGTCAGCTCCTGTTGCAGCTTTTCGATGCGGGGATCGTAGATCTCCACGATCTTGCCGCAGGACTGGCAGACGATATGGTCGTGATGACTGTCGGGAGCGGCCACTTCGTAGCGGGTGATGCCGTCGCTGAAGTGGATCTCTGTCGCCATACCGGCATCACACAGGAGTTTGAGCGTCCGGTAGACGGTGGTCTGGCCGATGCGCGGGTCTAGTTTCTGGACATGCTGATAGAACTCCTCCAGCGAGTGGTGGCCGGGGAGCTCAAAAAAGGCATCGGCGATGATCCGCCTCTGGGCCGTGGTGTTCAGGCCTTTGCGGCTCATGAACTCCAGGAATGCCAGCAATTCTGATCGGTCTTTGTTTTCTTCTTTCATAATTAGCCTTCCCCCGGGATTGTCATAGCATGGCAGACATTGCCTGCCAAGTCTGAAAGCTCTGTCCCGCATCATGCGGGCAGGGTCGCGGCATCGGGGCGGGCCTGCCTGCCCCATAATATGGGGAATAATGGTGATGATGCAAGTATATGTCTGTATTTATTTATGAAAGATGGTGATTTTGTTCCATCTCTTGACAGTTTGCAAAACTATGATACTTGGCCCCTATATCGCTGAGGAGGGGGCGCGCCTATGCCTATTTCGCAAAAGTCCCTGCACGTCATGCTGCACCTTTTCCTGGTCTATATCTCGTGGGGATCCACCTATATCGGCTACAAATTCAGCCTTGGGGTGGCCGGGCCCTTTCTGGTAGGGGGCAGCCGCATGGTCATCGGCGGCATCCTCCTGGCATTGTTCCTGATGCTCACGGGGCGCTGGATACGGCCGGAGCGCAAGGACTGGATCCATGCCACCTGGATGGGCGTGTTCATGGTCCTGCTGGCAAGCGGCTTCCTGGCCAAGGGGCAGGAGAGCGTGGCTTCCTCCACGGCGGCGGTCATCACCGGCTCGACGCCCATCACCATGCTGGTGGCCGGCTGGCTGTTCGCCAATGAGCCTCGGCCGCGGCTGCTGCAATGGACGGGCTTGGCCACAGGGACCTGCGGCCTCGTGCTGCTGGCCTACAGTCAGCAAAATGTGGGCGGCGTACAGCAAAGCAGCATCTCCGGCATGATCTGGGTCTTCACGGCCACGCTCGGCTGGGTGGCCGGTACCCTGTTGACCCGCCGTTTTCCTTTCAAGACGCGGCTTTCCAGTTTGCAATCTTGCGCGCTGCTCATCTTTATGGGCGGCCTGGAATGCCTTGTGGTCGCCTTTCTGGATGGCGAGCATCATGCGATCCGCTATGAAAATATCCACTGGCCTGTGGTCGTGGCCTTTGCCTGGATGTGCACCGGTGGCTCGGTCATCGCCTATGCCTGCTATTTCTGGCTGCTGGAGAATGTACCCATCGCCACGGCCATTTCCTATGAATATGTGGTGCCTGTCATCGGCATCTTTCTGGGCTGGCTGCTGGGGGGCGAGATGCTGACCTGGAAGATGCTCCTGGCCTGCGCCATGACGGTAGGCTCGGTCTTCTTTATCATGTGGCATCGCGAAACGCATTGATCGGCTTTGCGGCAATACAGGCCCCTTCTTCGGGAGGGGCTTTTTTTATGGCAAGCGCTGAAAAGGCAACATTTTGAAAAAACTACGTATTTGTCATCTGTTTTTCATATTGTATAAAAAATAATATGAAATACTTTACTTTTTTTGCGCAGAGTCGTATGATTTTCGACAGCGGATTGAAAATCAGCGATCCATGACGCGGAAGCGCCTTTTTGACGGTTCGAAAACATTTTTTCGATTTTTTGCGGAAAAATGCTTGACGGTGGGGTCGAAAAGGCGCATAAAGCCGTTCGCGCCAACGAGCTGGCTACGTCCGAAAGGGCGACGGGAAAAGAAATTTTCCCGGATGGCAAAAAAAGTTCTTGACGCGGGTTTGAAAATGAGACATAAGTCTCCCTCGCGCCAACGAGTTGCCCCGACGGGGCCGCGA
>NZ_JBNPNC010000109.1:0-2110 GCF_050314315.1 Desulfovibrio sp. SGI.102
GATGAGGAAGAGCGCCTGTACGCGCTCGTGGAAGAAGACAGTGTGGAGGACGACAATGGAGATGACAGCCATCCGGGCATCCAGCCTGCCTGAGTTGTTCGACTGCCCGGCCCGCTGGGAGGCAAAGCACCTTTGCGGACGGCGCCTGCCGCGCAGTGCCGCCGCCCAGCTGGGAACGGCGGTCCACGCCGGGGCCGCGGTCTTCGACGTCCAGCGCATCCTGGGCAGCCCCATCACGCCCGATGATGCCGCCGGCGAGGTGGTGGACGCCATCCACCATCCTAAGGAGGACGTGGACTGGGGCGAAGACAGCCCCCGGGAAGCGGAGCGCATCGCCCTGGCCCTGCACGGACTGTACTGCCGCAACATCGCCCCGGCCAGGAACTACGTCGCCGTGGAGGCCACATGCGAGCGGCTGGAGATCACCGACCTGGGCCTGGCCCTTACCGGCACCACGGACCGCATCACCACCAACGCGCTGGGCGACCTGGGCATTGCCGACATCAAGACCGGCAAGACGGCGGTCGCAGCGGACGGCACGGTCCGCACGGCAGGGCACGCCGCCCAGATCGGTGTGTACGAACTGCTGGCCGGCGCCGCCATCGGCCAGCCCATCACCGCCCCTGCCGAGATCATCGGCCTGCAGGTGGCCAAGACGGACAAGGGCCGCCGCGCCGCCGTGGGCGTCATCAACGGCGCCCGCGAGCTGCTGGTGGGCACGGAAGATCAGCCCGGCCTGCTCCAGATGGCCGCCCGCATAATCCGCAGCGGCGACTTTTACGGCAATCCAAAATCCCAGACCTGTACCGAAAAATATTGCCCGGTATTTCATGAATGCCGGTGGAGGAGATGACATGAGCTTGGCAACAACCCTCAACACCCTGCAACACAAGCCCGTTATAGCCACTAGCGATATGCCCATCAGCCTGGAGACCATCTCCGGCTTTGAAAACCTCCAACGCATGGCCCGCATGTTCGTTACGGTCCCCTTCGTGCCCGATACGTTCCGCGCCCCCTATACCGACGAAAAGGGCAAGCGGAGAGGCTGCTCCAGTATTGAAGAAGCCATCGGCTGCTGCGTCGTGGCCCTGGACATGGCCATGCGCATGAAGGCCAACCCCTTGGCTGTCATGCAAAACATTTATGTTGTGCATGGACGCCCCGCCTGGACAGCCCAGTTCCTGCTGGCCACACTCAACAATTCCGGGCGCTTCTCGACCATCCGCTACAAGTTCCAGGGGACACAGGGAAATGACGACTGGGGCTGCCGGGCCGTGGCCAAGGAACTGACCACCGGCGAGATCGTGGAAGGCCCGCTCGTCACTATCGGGCTGGCAAAACATGAAGGCTGGTTCAAGAACAGCAGCAAATGGCAGTCCATGCCCGATCTTATGCTCCGCTACCGGGCCGTATCCTGGTTCGTCCGTGCCCATGCGCCGGAGATCGCCATGGGCCTCAAGACAGAAGACGAGCTGCGGGACACCATCGAGCTGATCCCGCAGGAGGACGGCAGCTGGGCAAAACCTGTAGAGGAGGCCACGCCTTCCACGTCCGTCGAAACAATCAGGGAAAGCGCCTCTCCTGCCGACAGGGGGCAGGAAGATGCCACATCCGATACCAGCGCACAGGACAAGGCAGAGGCCCGAAGGAAGGCGCAGCAGGAGCTTGAGGACTTGCGCCATGAGGCCCTTGCGACCTGGGAGGACGCGGGCCTCACACTGGAGGCCGCCTGCTTCCTGGCCGGTAGCAGACAGCCCGAAGCCTGGAACAAGACCGACTGCAAGCGCATCATCAAGGAAGCCGTCGCCAGGGCATCTGCCGTACCGCAGGAACAGCCGGAAGCACTGCAGCCCAAGGAATCCCCTGCCCCTGACTCCACGCAGGCCAGTGGCGCCGACACAGCGCCGGAACCGGCCCAGGTGCAGAGCTTCGTCCCGCCGTACCAGACGTTCACCTGCCCCCACAACGGCGCCCAGATCACGGAAGACGACTGCTACGACTGCAAGCACCGTACAGGCTGCCCGGCACACGATGACGCCCCGGCAGCGGATGCGTGATTCCCAGCCATCCATCCTCCCCCAAGCGCCCCGCCGGGGGCCTCGTACCCGGC
>NZ_JBNPNC010000110.1:0-2100 GCF_050314315.1 Desulfovibrio sp. SGI.102
ATTGTGATAGCAATAACTGTCATAATAGTAAAGACTCCCTGCGTTGAAAAAAGGCTTATGGCAGGACTTGCCTTATTCCGTGAAACTGTTTAATCTGGATAAAATATCTTAAATAAAAGAGGGAAATGATATGGCTATTGAAGACAAAGACCTCCTTAAGCTTATTTGTGAACGTTATCCTGACCAGCCCCTGACCTATGTCATGGAGCAGTTCGGCCAGGCGAAGGCCATGTGCCTGCAGATCGAGCGTACTTTCAATGCTCCTGAAGTTGACCTTGGCGAAGAAGCTGAGGCTCCTGCTGAAGAAGCCGTTGAGACCGAGGTCACTCCTGATGCCCCCAAAAAGAAGCGTCTTACCCGTCGCAGCCTTGTCTGCAAACCTGCTGAAGCTATTACGGACGAGTACATCACCTGCTGTATCTGCGGCAGGAAGATGAAGACCATTACGTCCATGCATCTCAAGTCCCACGACGTCACTGTCGAGGAATACAAGAAGCTTTGCGGCTACGCTCCTGAGCAGAAGCTGATGTCCAATACTTTCGCCGAAAAGATGGCGGCGAACATCAAGGCCGCGCAGGAAGGACGTACGCTGAAGCGCATGGAAGCCCAGTACTCCGCTGAGCAGGATGCCGCCGAAAAGGCCTAAAACGCGCCCCCAAAGCTGGATACCCAAAAGACCCTGCCTGTGAGAACCGGCAGGGTCTTTTGAGGTTTTGAGGCCCTGAACCGCGGCAGGCCACGCATCATTCTGCTCCGGCAAAGGGCGGTCTTGACAAAACACTCAGCTCCGACTAATTAAAAATCATACTTTTAATTAGTCGGAGCCTCCATGTATCTCGCCAGAACTCTTGAGAAAAGTATCCAGAAAGTCAGCGACTTCTTCCCAGTTCTTCTCGTGACGGGTCCGCGTCAGGTAGGCAAGACGACCATCCTTCAGGCCTGCGGGAGTGATGGGAGAAATTATATTTCTCTGGATACGCTGGAGAATCGCAGTCTGGCCCAGAACGATCCTGCACTTTTCCTTCAGCGCTTCAAAGCTCCGCTTCTTATCGACGAGATTCAGTATGCGCCACAGCTTTTTCCTTATATCAAAGCCGCCGTGGACGAGAAGAAGCAGAGCGGTATGTATTGGCTCACTGGCTCACAGCAGTTCCACCTCATGAAGAACGTTTCGGAAAGTCTCGCAGGTCGCGTTGGCATCCTGCATCTTGAAGGCTTTTCTCAGGCCGAACGCGACGGTCAGCCCGAACGCCGGCTATTCCTGCCCACACCGAAAGCCATCGAAGCCCGCGCCACCTTCGCCCCGAAGACGGATATCGAAGCCGTCTTCCATCAGATATGGAAGGGGGCCTATCCCAGGATGCACGAGGCTGACGACGACATGTGGCAGTTTTTCTACGATGCCTATGTGCAGACGTACATCGAGCGCGACATCCGCGATCTTGGTTCTGTTGGCAATGAGCTGGACTTCTTGAAATTCATGAAGGTGCTGGCGGCGCGTACCGGCCAGCTCCTGAACTACTCCGACATCGCTCGCGACGTTGGTATATCTGCGCCTACAGTCAAAGCGTGGGTATCCCTGCTCCAGACCTCAGGACTGATCTTCATACTCCAGCCCTACCACAACAACATCAACAGCCGTGTGATAAAAACGCCCAAGGTGTACTTCATGGATACCGGTCTGGTCTGTTACCTCACCGGCTGGAATGCCCCGCAGACGCTGGAAAACTGTGCCATGAGCGGTGAACTGCTGGAAACATATGTCATCTCGGAAATCGTGAAGAGCTGGTGGCACAATGGTAAACAGCCGAACATCTACTACTATCGCGACAAGGACCGGCGTGGGATAGACGTTATCCTTGAAGAGAACGGCGTGCTCTATCCCATCGAGATCAAGAAGAAGAGCAACCCGAACGCAGGAGACATCAAAGCTTTCGATGCCATCGAGACTGTCCTTAAACAGAAACGTGGACATGGCGCGGTGCTCTGCATGGCGCTGACGCATTTGCCCATCACGGCGGAAGTCGATGCCGTGCCGATAAGCTATATTTAGAACACCTGACGTTATACGGAAGTCTGTAGCCAGAGTACGGTCACTGC
>NZ_JBNPNC010000111.1:0-1937 GCF_050314315.1 Desulfovibrio sp. SGI.102
AACACGGCATCGCCGTGCTTCCCCGCCTCTCCTTTTTTGTCACAGATATTTCCCCGGCCATTCCTGCCGCCCTTCCCCAGCTTCCTCCCCGCCAATCGGGCTTGCCGTACAAGCGATCCTCCTATACTGCTAGGCAGCAGCCTCTCCGTCTTCCCTGCTTCGGACATCCTGACTTTTTCCCACCTCTTGCCACTTTGCTGACGCATGCTTATCTACAGTGAGCGAATCCCTACCTCGCACATCAAGGAGATACCATGACCAGCCAGATCAAGACCGTGCTGCTTCTCGCCCTGCTTTCCGCCATCATCATCGGCCTGGGCGGCATCATGGGCGGCCGCACCGGCATCATCATCGCCTTTGTGATCGCCATGATCATGAACGTGGGTTCCTACTGGTATTCGGACAAGATCGTGCTCTCCATGTACCAGGCCCGCGAGCTGTCCGAAGACGAAGCCCCCATGTTGCACCGCATGGTGGCCGAGCTTTCCGCCAATGCCGGCATCCCCAAGCCCCGCGTCTGTGTCATCCCCGAAGACGCGCCCAACGCCTTCGCCACCGGCCGCGACCCCGAGCACGGTGTGGTGGCCGTCACCGACGGCATCATGCGCATCCTCAGCCCCGAAGAGCTGCGCGGCGTCATCGCCCACGAGATCGGCCACATCGCCAACCGTGACATCCTGATCCAGACCATCGCCGGTGTGCTGGCCTCGGTCATCGTCAGCATCGCCAACTTCATGCAGTTCGCCGCCATCTTCGGCGGCAGCAGCAATGACGAGGAAGGCGGCACCAACCCCATCGCCGCGTTCCTGCTGGCCATCCTGGCCCCCATCGCCGCCAGCATCATCCAGATGGCCATCTCCCGCTCGCGTGAGTACCTGGCCGACGAGACCGGCGCCCGCATCTGCGGCCAGCCCCTGGCCCTGGCCGGTGCCCTGCACAAGCTGGGCGTGGCCAGCGGACAGATCCCCATGCAGAACGGCAACCCCAGCACCGAGCAGATGTTCATTGTCTCGCCGCTGTTCGGCTTCGGCGGCGGCAGCATGGCCAACCTGTTCAGCACGCACCCGCCGCTGGAAGAGCGCATCGCCCGTCTGCAGGAGATGAGCCGTCAGGCCCGCTAACGGCCATCCCCGCCTCTCCGGCATACGAACCTTTTGACAAAAAAGCGGGCTTGGTGTGTAGTCAGCAATGACGCCACCTGCCCGCTTTTGTCGTGCCCGGGGGCGAATCTGATGCCGGTACGCCCGGCAGGAGAATGACATGAAACGTTTCCCCGTGATCCTTGCCCCCGCCCTGCTTGGGTCCCTTCTGATGCTGGGCGGCTGTGCCACCACAGGCCCCAATACGGCCCCCCTGCCGCCCGATCGTGACTGCCAGGAAGTCTACACCGTGGCTCCCGGCAATTACATCATCGATATCGCGGGCGGCTCCATGGTCGTCCTCGACCCGGCCGTGCAGGACTTCCCCCTGTTCTGCTCGCCCGAAGAAGCCCGTGCCGGTCTGAAGACCGCCATGGACAACGGTGCCCTGCCCGCCGGGGACTGGCGCATCTACCGCCTCAACGGCACCCTGCAGGAGATCGGCCAGCAGCCCGAACCCGGCCATTACAGCCTGGCCCGCATGGCCCGTCTGGTGGACTGGGTGAGCAAGGCCGAAACGGAAGACCCGGACAAGAAATAGCCTGTCCCCCTACCGGGGCAGCCCGCACAAGGTCCCATGCCGTCACAGGCCTGGCGGACTTCCTTTGTGCCTCAATGCAAACAGCCAAAGCGCTCCCTCCTTGAAGGACGGAGCGCTTTTTTATGACCAGCACGGGCGGCATCGAACACCGCCCCCCTTCCCCAGTCCATCCCGCATCCCCTCCCCCCTTCCTGACGCCCTACGCCCTTCCTGACGCCCTACGCCCTTCCTGACGCCCTACGCCCTTCCTGACGCCC
>NZ_JBNPNC010000112.1:0-1829 GCF_050314315.1 Desulfovibrio sp. SGI.102
CAAAGGACTTCCATGAACGGCAAAGCATGGCTGGGGCGGCTCCTGCCCCGCAAGGCCCCGGGCCCCGCAAAGGCCACGCGCAAGGCCTCCCGCCGTCCGTCATCACCGCTGCGGGAACTGGAGCGGGAACAGGCCGCGCTCCGGGCCCGGCTCGATGCGCTGGGGACGGCCCTCGACGCCGCGTCCGTCGCCCTTCCGGAACAGGAACGCACGGCCCTCCGTCAGGTGCGGGACGAGGCCTGCGCCGTGTGCGGGCGTGCCCGCGGCCGTCTTGCCGCCTTCCGCAAGACCTGCTGGCTGGTGATCCTGATCCAGCTCTGTCTGCTGGCCGCCATGCTGGCCTCCTTCTATTTTTTCCTGCCGGAACTGTAGCCTTTCGCCTTTTCGGCCCGCTCTCCTTCCATGACGGGGACGGCCGGGATCATTGCCTGATCCTGCCTGGCCTCCTGCCCGACGGCCATCCTGCGTGAGGGCCTTCTTCCTCGATGGAGAGTGGGAGATGACCGCTCCATGCGGCATCTTCCCCGCACGCTTCGCCCATCCCTCCCCGGCAGATGGACAGGCATCCCGCCCCCGTGTAGCATGGATGCTCCATCCACGTCTTTTCAGGAGTTTCCCATGCAAGCTCTGGGCTGTCTCGGCAATGTCCTCTGGTTCTTCCCCTTCGGTCTGGGTACCGGCCTGCTCTGGTGCATCGCGGGCGTGTTCTGCTTCATCAGCATCATCGGCATCCCCTGGGGCCGGGCCTGCTTCGTCATGGCCGGTTTCGCCTTCATGCCCTTCGGCCGCATGCCGGTCTCCCGTGACGTCCTTACCGGCGAAGGCGACATCGGCACCGGCCCGCTGGGCACCGTGGGCAATATCGTCTGGCTGCTGCTCTGCGGTATCTGGATCGCCTGCGGGCATCTGCTCTCGGCCCTGGCCTGCGCCGTGACAATCATCGGCATCCCCTTCGCCTGGCAGCACGTCAAGCTGGCTGCCCTGGCCCTGTGCCCCATCGGCAAGACCATCGTGGACGCCCGCGTGGCCGATGCAGCGGAACAGGCCGCCGCCTGGCGCCAGGCCAGCGGACAGTTCCACGACAGGTAGGAGCCCTCCCCCGCAGCGCTAGCGGCACATCTCTCTGACGCTGGCCAAGAGCTCCTGACGAAAGTCTTCGCGGCTGATCTTTTCTTCTGCGAAAAGAAGGGCAGAGTCCGTAAGGACCCAAATGGCGGCTCCCCCTACGACACCGGCGACCCCGCCAGCGACCGTACCGAAACCGGGGACAACAGACCCCGTGGCAGCTCCGGTACCAGCTCCCGCAAGAACAGAAGCTCCCAATCCGACCCCCTTGCTCGCCAAAGCCTTAGCTAGGGCGGACACGGCAAGTTTTCCTGTACTTTTCGACAAGGCCTTGGCAGCAATGCCGGCTGTAATACCGCTGACGGCTCCCGTCCCCATACGCGTGTGCCAGTTAACGAATTCCCGGGAAGGTGTTAACTGCAGGAAATCGGGAGACAGCCTGACGATGGTCTTCGATTTTGCCCCTTCTGCAGAGATCATGTATTGCTACTTCATATACTGCAATTTGCTTCGCCATTCTGCCTGAAGCGCTTCACGTTCCTGAATTTTATCGTATACCCATCCAAAGTCGAAGCCGTTCTCCAGATGTTCTTTCAATTTTTCCCGCATGAATTCATCAGCCGTTCCGGAAAGGACATTGAACAGACGTAAATATTCAGCAGTCAGGCTGTAGTACCAATCAAGGAATTTATCGATATTCCCCTCCATTTTTCGGCACATTATTTCATGAGATGCGAGCAACTGCTTATCTATATTTTCTATTC
>NZ_JBNPNC010000113.1:0-1801 GCF_050314315.1 Desulfovibrio sp. SGI.102
GGCAGACGGGCATACTCCTCTTCGCTGACAGGCTCCAGCCACTGGGAGCGGCAGCCCTCACCGGGGACTTCTACGGCCAGATGCACGAACCAGCTGTCCCTGGCCGCGCCGTGCCAGTGCTTGACCCCGGCGGGGATGTGGACCACGTCGCCCGCGTGCAGTTCGCGTGCGGGCTTGTCCCACTCCTGATACCAGCCGCGCCCGGAGGTGCAGAGCAGTATCTGCCCGCCGCCGCTGGCGGCCTCATGGATATGCCAGTTGTTGCGGCATCCCGGTTCGAAGGTCACGTTACCGATGACGACCCCTTCGGTGGAAAGCATGTTCAGGTAACTGTTGCCGACAAAGTAGCGGGCATAGGCCGTGTTGGCACCGCCCTGGGCGAAAGGCCCCCTGTTTTCCTGCATGGTCGTTTCCTTTTGTTGATCGTTATATGTCACGCCCGGGCGGTATCGCCGGAGGTGCGGCCACACTGCCGGGCAGCCGCGGACGGACTGCGCCGTGTACCGCTACCGCTCCCCGTGCCTGTCCCGTCAGCAGGGCAAAGACAGAGCCTTCCTGAGGCTGGGGAAACACATTCCCTCCGGCGCTCTTGCACAGTCGTGCCGTCTGCCCGCGGACGCCACTGGCGGCGTCTTCTCTCCCTGCCGTCTTTTGGTTACACTGGACAGGCAGCCCGAACCGGAGGTCCTCATGGCATCCTCAGCCCTGTCCATCAAAGAAGATATCCTTGCCGCTCTGAAAGACATCCTGATGCGGCACCTCCCCGCCCCGGAGATCCGCCCCAGCCCCATCGACGGTCTGATACTCGTCCGGCGGGAGGATCCCCCCGCATCTGACCGCTGTTTCGAAAAACCTCTGACAGCCATCATCGTCCAGGGGGGCAAGCGCTCGCTCATCGGCTCGCAGGAATTCGTCTTCCGGCGGGGCCAGTTCCTGGTCTCCGGCATCGACATGCCCAGTTCATCTTCTTTTTTCGATACGGCTCCCGGACAGCCTTTCCTCTCCCTCTTCTTCTATCTGGACAGGCAGATCCTGACGGACCTCATGCTCAGGATGCGGCCTGCGGGCAAAACGCCGCAGGAAGACGGCCCCGGCGTCGCCGTGGCGGATGCCGAACCGGAATTCCTGGAAGCGGTGCTGCGCCTGGCCGAGCTGCTGGACAAGCCGGAGCAGATCGCCATCCGCGCCCCCATGATCCTGCAGGAGCTGCACTATCTGCTGCTGATCGGGCCCCTGGGCCATGTGCTGCGCGGACTCTATGCCCAGGGCTCGCAGAACAGCCAGGTCTTGCAGGCCGTCTCCATCCTGCGCCGGGATCTGGGGGCCCCGGTACGCATGGAGAGCCTGGCACGGCAGGTGGGCATGTCCCTGTCCACGCTCCATCGTCATTTCAAGACCGTCACCGGCCTGAGCCCCCTGCAATACCTCAAACAGCTCAGGCTGCACGAGGCCCAGCGCCTGATGCTCATGGAAGACATGCGCGCGGCCTCGGCGGCCCTTTCCGTAGGCTATGAGAGCGTGACCCAGTTCAGCAGGGAGTACAAACGCATGTTCGGCGAACCGCCCCACCGGGACATCCAGCGGAAACGCACGCTTGCGCCTCTGGGCGAAGCCGGGGCGGGCGGCCTTTAGGATACGTCCGCGTCATCCGCCTGCGGGCCGGCCCTGTTCCGCGCCGGTGCGGCCCGTCCTCGTAGGGCCGCGCCCTTCCTGACCTCAAGACCATCCCGTCATTCCCGCATGCCCCGGCAACAGGAACACAGCCGGGGCGCGCGGGGACGCTATCCTCCTGCCCGGTGCT
>NZ_JBNPNC010000115.1:0-1699 GCF_050314315.1 Desulfovibrio sp. SGI.102
ACCACGCCTTTTAAAATCAAAAAACATGCCGGACATCCTCTAAAACAAATTCTGGAAGTTAGTTACAGAATTTGTCTACTTCTGTCATGCGGGATAAAAAAGGTGGCTACACGCGGTCATGCATGTAGCCACCTGATCGTTCCATGGCGCGCCCGGGAGGATTCGAACCCCCGACCAAGAGCTTAGAAGGCTCCTGCTCTATCCACCTGAGCTACGAGCGCGTGCTGTCCTTATAGGTGGCAAGCGTCTGTCCGTCAAGAGGGGGCAGTATGGCCATGGTCCATGCGATGGGACAGGCTGGTCGTCTTGCTGCTCAGGCTGGCGACCGGCCAGATGTCCCTTTCCACTTCAGGAATCATGCGGCATAAGTGCGCCACGGCCCGGCCGCTCTTGTGTTCCGCATCCAGGCGTGGCAAGTTCTGTACTTACTGGTCTGTCTTCACCGTCTCAGGCACGCGGGAGGTCCCATGAATTTTCAGGAAAAGTGGCGCAAATTGCTCCTTCCCCTGCGCTACGGGGGCAGCGGGATGGATTTCAAGAAGCTGGACCCGGCCCGCAGCCCGTTTTTGCAGGATCGGGACCGCATCATCTATTCCAGTTCGTTCCGGCGTCTGGCCCGCAAGACGCAGGTGCATCCGCTGGTGCGTAACGATCACATCCACACGCGCCTCAGCCATTCGCTGGAGGTCAGCAGCGTGGGGCGTTCGCTGGGCGCCATGGCGGGCTATTTTTTGCGCCGCCGGGACGAGCTGCCGGAGTATGCCGCGCCGGAATTTCCCGGCCAGATCCTCGAAGCCGCCTGCCTGGCCCACGACATCGGCAATCCGCCTTTCGGCCATGCGGGCGAGTTCGCCATCCGTGACTGGTTCGGGGACCCGGCCAACCACACCTATATGAATGCGCTGGAGGAGACGCATCAGAGCGATTTCCGCTGCTTCGACGGCAACGCCCAGGGCTTCCGGGTAGTCAACGTGGTGGAGAACAACCGCGATCAGGGCGGGTTCCGGCTTACCTATCCCACGCTGGCCAGCATGGTCAAATATCCGTGGGATTCCTGGCAGTCCCGTACGCGGAGCGGCAAGTGCAAGTTCAACTACTATCAGGCCGAGGCGGGCATTTTTGAAGAGGTGTTTTGCGCTCTGGGGCTGAAAACGCGCCGGGGCGACTTTGCCCGCCATCCGCTCTCCCTGCTGGCCGAAGCGGCCGACGACACCTGTTACCGCATCGTGGACATGGAAGACGCCCGCGAGCTGGACATCATCACCCTGTCATCGGCCACGTGACCGCGAGCCTGTTCGAGACCTTCGCCGCGCAGTACGAGCGCATCATGCGCCGGGAGTTCGAAGGTCCGCTCATGGATATGGCGCCGGAGGACGTCCGGGCCTATATGGACAGGGCCAAAGAGATCTTCAACGGGCGCATCCTCAAGAACAGTCACAAGACGGCGCTGGAGATCGGGTCCTACAGTGTCTACAAGCGCCTGCTGGATACCTTCATCCCGGCCTGCCATCGCCGCATCTGCGATCCCGGGCGGCTCACCTACAAGGAGCAGCAGGCCTTGCAGCTCATGGGCGGCCATGCACCGCGCCGTGAGGATGGCCTGTACGTCTCCTATCTGCGGGTGCTGGATTTCATCACCGGCATGACCGACCAGTACGCCAGCTTCGTGTCCACCCAGTTCCTGGGCACGTCCTGCTAG
>NZ_JBNPNC010000116.1:0-1598 GCF_050314315.1 Desulfovibrio sp. SGI.102
CTCTTAGGGCAAAGATCCGCACATGTGGATGGAAGGGACAAGAAAAATCAAGTTTGAACTCTTGTCCTCGTTCCTTAGATATCCATTTCTATTTTACAAGGAATAACCTGTTACCTTGTTCTTCTATACGATATTCACGAAGCTTGTTAAGTACATCGACTCCACCAGCTGAAACTGCCATCATGACACACGTTGCAGCTGTAGTTGGCCCAAGTATAGCGGCAGCAGCTGTTGCAGAAATAGCTGAAATAGCTATTTTTTTAGCATCTGTATCCTCTTTCGCAACCATATATGTAGTCGTTGCGGCAGCGATGGCAAGACACCCCAAACACACCGTCCATGCGATTTTTCTAGTCCCTTTGATCTTTATAAAAAAATCTTTAATTCCACATTCTACTTCTATATAGTCTACATTATTTTGGATTGCTTGTACAAGTTCCTTTTCATTTTTTACAACGCGACCCATGATATCCTCCGTTTTTTCATAAATAGCCCACAACGCCAATACTATAGCATACATTTCATTATATTCATCATAATTGATATATTAAGATTCGTAAAATAACAACAAAAATTATTATAATAGTGAAAACACCTATTTTATAGATCGTCTGTGGCCTCAATCAATACAACAGGGCACGAGTACATGCCCAAGCAGAGATCAGCAGATACACGACCAGCAATATCAGTTGCGCTTTCCAAAACCTCACGAATCCTCTGAAGAAATTCCCTTGACCAAGTATAAGGATGATACCGAGGACAAGGATAACTGTTCCAAGTGTGAGCGGCATACTCTTCCCTCCCCGCATGCTTTCTCAGATTATCCCTGCTTATTCCATAAAGTGGAATTTTATCTGTAGAAAGCTGCACGGCGAGGAGCACACATAGGGAAAAGCTGGGGACTTCGACACAGAAGGTCTATTCTCAAGGCCTCACTGTTTTAGCTGGATATACGGCCCGCCCTTATCTTCCCCTGGATCGTCCGGCATTTTCAAATGGATGATTTCTCCAGCCGGTACAGGGTCAGGCCGTGCGGCAGGGGCGTCTCTTCACTGACGGTATAGCCCAGCCACAGCAGGGGCCGCAGATCCGCGGCATCCCGTGCCGGGAACAGCAGTTCGCGCCGGGTCTCGGGCAGCAGGCTTTCCATCTGCAACAGCAGCATGGTCTCCACATACTGTCCCTGCCATTGCGGATGCACCAGCAGCTGGGCCAAATGCTGCCTGCCGTCCACTTCTCGCCCGCCTACGGCACCCACCATGGTGTCGTCTTCCATCAGGGCCCGCAGCACCACGCCGTGAGCAAAAAAATCCTCCAGCGAATCTCCGGCCGTCTCGGGCAAAGGCTGCCCTTCCGGCAGCAGACGCGCCCGCACTATTTCCTGCAACTGTACAAGAGCAGCCAGATCTTCCCAGCCGGCCTTTTCAAGACGGATCATGCATAGCCTCCTTTTCGGAATCAGCCTAGCAAGGGAATGGGACTGCCGCAAGCAGCCGGATCTGCAACAGGCATCACTATGCTGCCCGATCCCCCGGCCACCAATTGCAGTCAGTACGCCGCAGCAGCCACAGGCATAAAATATTTTGGCTCTTGACTAG
>NZ_JBNPNC010000117.1:0-1485 GCF_050314315.1 Desulfovibrio sp. SGI.102
TGGAGGAGATCATGGAAAACCAGTCCCTGATACGTCGCGAGGCCAATTGCCTGTCCCGCTTCGACCGCCTGCCGGTCAAAAGCGAAATGCTGAAGATCATCGCCGTGCTGGCCGCGGTGAGCGTGGTGGAAGCCTTTGACCTGGGCCTGATCGGCCAGACCGTGCTGGTCCTCAAGCAGATCTGGAACCTCGGCCCGGCGGAGACCGGCCTGCTGGCCACCTGCTCCACCATCGGTGTGGTGCTGGGCACCTTCAGTTGCGGCTTCCTTTCGGACCGTTATGGTCGCAAGCGCGTCCTTTTCTGGGCCGTGTTCATCTTCACGGTCTTCACCTTCATGGGCCCCCTGATGGAGAACTTCTACTGGGTCGTGGCCATGCGCTTCCTGAGCGGCCTTGGTTCGGGCGCCGTCTTCCCCATCCCGTACCTGTACATTTCCGAGCTGGTGGGGGCCAAGCAGCGCGGCGTCACCTTTGCCTACTGCAATTCCATCCTCGTGCTCTCCTATGTGCTGCCGTCTTCCTTCGGCGCCTGGGCCGTGGCCACCTTCCCGCTGGAAGTGGCCTGGAAGCTGCCCTTCCTCGTGGGTGGTCTGCCCATCGTGATGCTGTACTTCATCCACAAGTACATGCCGGAATCTCCCCGCTGGCTCATGCGCCACAACCGTCATGACGAAGCCGAGGCCCTGGTGGAACGCCTGGAAAGCAGCCTGGGCATGGAGCATGACAAGAACTACATGGATCCCGCCATCCTGACCGCCGTGAACGAAGCCCGCTCCGGCAACAAGCCCAAGGTCAGCTGGACCATGCTCTTCAAGCCCCCGTACCTGAGCCGCACCATCGTGTCCTACTCCATGTTCTCGGCCGCCCTGGTGTTCTGGTACGTGGTCATGGTCTATGCGCCCACCATCCTCACGGGCAAGGGCTTCCAGATGTCCAGCTCCGTGCTGATGGGCGGCCTGATGATGGCCATCGGTACCGTGGCCGGCATGGTCTGCGGCCACATGATCGAAAAGTACGGCCGCAAGCCCATGTACATCATCCTGGCCCTGCTGACCGCCGGTTGCAGCATCCTGCTGACCATGGTGGAGAGCCTCAATGCCTGGCTCATCGTGGGTACGGCCCTGGCCTTCTTCGGCAATGCCATCTTCTCCATCTGCAAGCTCTACATCGCCGAACAGTATCCCACGGAACTGCGCGGTACGGGCGCCGGTCTCGGCGAAGCCGTGAGCCGCATCTGCGGCGGCGTGCTGGCGGCCTACTTCATCGCCTTCCTCATCGCCTCCGGCAACCAGCACGCGGTGTTCTGGTTCCTGGCCATCTGCTACCTCGTCTCCACGGCGCTCCTGGCCATCTGGGGACAGGAGACCATGGGCAAGAGCGTGGACGCCACGGGCAGCTCCAGCGGCAAGTAGAGGATCGTACAACAAGAACAAACAACGGGCCTGCGGGCCCTGGAGGAACATATCATGTCGTGTGCCTGCACTT
>NZ_JBNPNC010000118.1:0-1387 GCF_050314315.1 Desulfovibrio sp. SGI.102
CTAGGAAAGCCCCCTGTTTTTTCGTTGAAATTGCAGTACACACCGAAAAATTGATCGAGTCATGAAGCTCTTATAGCCCTACTTGGGATAGCCCCGCCTCTCAAAGGAGCCTTACGCTTAACGGTATCGAAGTACCGCCAGCTACCAGCTCGGTGTCCGGAAACAAGGAGACGGGGCTTGGGTGAAAGTTGCCGTGTTGGATTGGATATTGAAAAGAAAATAATGGGGAAAGTGATATTGTACCTCCTTTGCCCCAGTCAGATAAGGCCTCAAACCTGTGTTGTGCTGGTGCTCCCTATTCTACTATCCATTTTCTAACAAGGAAGAAGCAAACAGCCTGATTACTCCTTGGTGAAACAAATTTGAAAATCAGAGCCGACCCAACATTTGCCGTTGAACTTAGCTTCACCCCAACGAGAATTACATCCATTTTTTGTAATTCCATAGACTTGGGCTACACCGGGCAATACCTCGGCAACGGTAAGTAGCATTACTTCATCAAAAAGGGAGGTCTTATTTCCTCTTTTCAAGGTGTAAATTGTAATGTTATCATTTTTTTCTATAACTATTTGAGTGTTATTGATAGAGTATTTCTGTCCATAAGATATAATTTCACAATATATATTATCTGATGTGTTATTATTTGCAAATAAATACTGTGGAAAAATTATTAATGACATAAATGAGATGATTATAACGGTGTAGAAAAATTTTGACATTGTCAACCTCCTATAGTTTTATAGCGATATTTCACGCTATGTTTATGCCTTAAAGCATATTAATAATTTTCTACGAATATAGATATAATATCGTTGATATTTAGGAGAGGAAAATATATCTATGTCATCGTATATAGTATAATTTATATTTTGTTTATGAAAATATTCGTGTCGTATATGAATATTTACATATGGTATAAGTTGATCTATGTGAGCATTTTTTAATATTAATGTCATACTATAAAAGGAGTTTATTTTCTTTTACAAGAGAATTGAGTTCTTCAAGAAAGAGGGCTCTGCCTTATAATAGCTGCGATTGCTAGCGGATGTGTTCCCCCGGCAGATCATGCCGGAGACATATTGCCCTAGTTGCTGGGTGGAAAACATGAGCCAGCTGTGTTCATCGGGGGATGTCCTTTCTATGAACTCAAAAAGCTCAAGATGTTCTGAATTGATTTGCAGTGGGGGCTGTCAAGGAAAGCGATACACGGCCTTATCCCATGGTGACAGAACATCGTTTTTGAAGACCCTAAACCCCTCAGGTCTGAGCTTGGTTCCGTGGATGTCAATTTTTTCCAGATTCCCAAATGATGACAAGGCTAAAACTTTCCCGCTCTCTCTTTTCAAGCCAGGCGTGGCAGGGTTGATCCTTGAAATTGTTCCAAGCG
>NZ_JBNPNC010000119.1:0-1163 GCF_050314315.1 Desulfovibrio sp. SGI.102
CTCTAAATACCCCGCAAAATCGTTCATGACAGATGGACGCCCCACACCACTCTACGGCAGCAGACATTCCCGCATTTTGGGCTGCTGCTGGCGGCAGCGCAGAAGATTGGCGCGCACCGCCTGCTCCGAACGGTTGGCGTAGCAATAGACGCAGAAGTGCGGGCAGCTGTCATAGGCGCCGATGTCCTTGCTGGGGATGCAGCCGCAGGCCGTGCGCTGGCCCGTATCCTTGGACGCGCTGGCGGCCGTCTCCATGCCGGGCAGGAGGGAGAGCTGCCGGCGGGGTGCCAGCTCGGCCTGCACCAGCGCATCCTGCGGGCACAGGCGGCGGATGAGGACATCGTCGATACATTTGTTTTTATGGATGCCCAGGGCACTCAGGTCGATGCCTTCGGCGCAGGTGGCCAGCTCCAGCCGGTGCGGCCAACCGGCGTTCAGGGTCGCGATGCCCCGGGCCAGCTCCCGCATCTCGTCCACCGTGGGCGCGCGGTAGGCCGGATCGAGCCTTTGCAGGGCAGCGGCGGTCTTGTGGTACATGTCCACGAAGCTGAAGACGAGCTTTTCCGTATAGGGGGAAAGCTCACGCCCCAGCCGGTCGATACGTTCCAGCAGGACATCCGTACTCAAGCGGCCGCCCACGATGAGGGGATCGCAACGCCAGATGACCCGCTGCGGGCCGATGCTGTCCGCCAGCCGCTTGAACGTCTCCAGACGGCGGCACAGGGAGGGCAGGCCGGGCCCAGCCCCTCGGCCTCGTAGGCATTGAGGGTGTACTGGAAGTAGAATTGCCGGCCTGTGGCCGCGATCTCCGCCAGATGCGGCAGGAAGGGCGCGGGATGCTTGCTCCAGAAGACGAAAACACGCGTGCGGGCAAAGGAGATGAGGCTCTCCTGACGACTATTGAAGGGATTGCGCCGACGGCAAAAGCCCGCCCGCAGCCGGGCCATGAACCACTCCCCGTAGAAGGCGGGGATGTCCGTGGCCCGGCTGGCGGAGATGACGAGAAAATTTTCAGATTTCACACGAGTAAAATAATACTTTTATGTTCCTGAAAATTGTTTTGATATAAATGTTGCATAATTATCAGTCATCCCTGAGATAAAGTCTATAACACGAAGGTAAGCTGTATAAATAGAATCACCTTCATTTGGGGCATTTATTCC
>NZ_JBNPNC010000120.1:0-1081 GCF_050314315.1 Desulfovibrio sp. SGI.102
ATGGTTAGAGTTTGGAAAAGGATGGAATCTATGCTGAAACGAACGGCTGACTGGTTGGAAAAGATGAGCGTGGCCGCTATGGCTGTCGGCATCTTTCAGGGCCAGCCTATCGGGATATTCCTTGGTGTGGCCTGCTTTGCCGCAAGCCTGTACCTCACAAAGAAACTTGGAGGATAGAGAAATGACGACTTGGATTCTCGCAACGCTTGCCTGCGTCGGGGTATTCGCCTTCGGCCTCTACCTCTCCCGCAAGAACCCCTAACGCGCTCTCCAGCGCGAAGCTTTCAGGCCCCCCGGAAACGAGGGGCCTTTTTTATTACCCCCCTGACCGGCAGTGACCACAAGACGCGGTATTTTCCATTTTGGAAATGACCATCGGTCGTTGCCGGGACTGGGGCCGCGATGTGCCTGTGCTGCACCAGGCTGTTTTTACGTCGTCGTGGCCGGGCCGTGGCCATCGGGGCCACGGCCTCAAGATTTCCGGCAGGCCTTCTGAGGTCCCCCTGCCGGGGGGCCGTCAGCATCGGGCTGGCGGCCCTTGTTGCTCCACAGGGCCCGAGATCCCATCGCGGGCCCGACCGGAGCAGCAGACCGGACACGGCTTTGGACGTGATGCACGAAGCCGCTTTTCTCCACGCTGCGGGCCGCTTCCATCGGGGAGGCGGCCTTTGTTTTTCCCACTGCTCCCGCTCCCCGTGGAGAGCAGACAAAAGCCGCTGATAGCCTGCCCAAGCGCGACCGAAAGGCGGCCCACCGGGCCGTGCCCGTTACGACGAAGGAAGTTACGGGCATCGACAGCAGAGCGTAACGGGGCGGCGCTTTGTAGTTTGGCGTCGTCAGCCATGTCACCCCACAGCGGCAAACGCCCGGTGGCCTACCTTCCCGCCGGGCGTCATTTTTTCAAGGAGTATCCCCATGCGCCAAGATGATCGCCCGTTCTGGCAAGAAGTCAGGGAAGAACTTTCATCATCGTCAGCAAGTAGGGGCGGCGTCCATGTGCTACAATAGCTGCCCCTGGTTCGAGCCGTGGATAGAGCGCTGCCGCAAGCCCCGCGGCGAACGCTGCTGGGAAGAGATCCAG
>NZ_JBNPNC010000121.1:0-1041 GCF_050314315.1 Desulfovibrio sp. SGI.102
GTGCCGCAGATGACCAAGATGGCTTCCGACGCGGGCACCAATGCCGTGGTCAACCGTCTGGGCTTCGCCGATCCCGCTGACGGCGCCCAGGCCATGGACGCCGACGGCAAGATCGTGGACCGCAACACCACCGGCTTCGCCCTCTGGATCGCGCCCCTGTGGCAGAGCCAGCACGGCTGGGGCATGGATGCCGACAGCATGGACTATGGCTTCAACGGCAATCTGGGCGGCGTGTCGCTGGGTGCCGACTACACCTTCGAGAACGCCATCCGCGCCGGTATCACCTTCAATATCGGTGGCGGTTACGCCGAATCCTCCGGCGGCGACCTCAGCAGCACCGACAACCGCATGAACTTCTGGGGCCTCGGCGCCTACGCCGGCTGGAATTACGAAAACTTCGGCGTCATGGCCGACGTGTCGTACACCAGCACCTGGAACCAGCTCAAGCAGGACGTGGACAGCCGCATGGGCATGGGCGATCTGGAAGCCGACGTGCAGGCTACGGCCATCAGCGCCGGTCTGCGGGCTGAGTATCTGCTGCAGACCAGTGCGATGGACATCATCCCGCACATCGGCGTGCGCTACATGAGCCTCAACACCTGGGGCTATGACGTGGATACCCACGGCGGCACCGTGCTGGAAGGCGACAGCCTCCACCAGGACATCTGGACCTTCCCCATCGGCGTGACCTTCAGCAAGGACTTCGCCCTGGACAGCGGCTGGAACTTCAAGCCCAGCCTGGACTTCACCGTGATCCCGGCCGCCGGCGACATCAAGGCCAAGCACGATGTGCACTTCACCGGCCTGCCCGGCACCTATGAAGTGGAGACCCAGATGATGGATTACCTCACCTGGCAGGGCGGCGTCGGTCTGGAACTGGCCAACGACAACATGAGCATCGGCGTGAACTACACGCTGCAGGCCGGTCAGCACACCACCGGTCACGGCGTGTTCGGCAGCTTCCGCTACGAGTTCTAGGCCCTGATGCTTTAACCCATCAAACCGGGCGGTGGCCGGAAAGAGAGTCCCGGCCACCGCACC
>NZ_JBNPNC010000122.1:0-892 GCF_050314315.1 Desulfovibrio sp. SGI.102
TCTGCGCCCCTTCCCAGCCGCCGTCCTGGCTCTTGTCACCGGCCACGGCGCCGAACCACAGCTTGTGCCCGGCATCCACGTCCGCGCCGGTGACTTTGCCTTCCAGATGCTGCTCGTTCCTGCCGGGATCATAATGGGAGCCGTTGTACTCCCTGTTCTCCTCTTCGGTACCGGGGGCATCCACGACCGTGTCGCTGTCTATGCGGCCCACGCCGCTCTCGGTCAGCTTCAGCTCGGAATCCGCATCCAACGTGACCTCAGGCTGGTCGTTGGTACCGGTGATGGTGAACGAGACCTCCTGCTGCTGCCAGGCGCCCTTGTCGTCCTGCACGAAGATGGTGAAGCTTTCCGAGACAGTGGCCCCTTCCGGCAGGTTGTCCAGCGTCGGCTGACCGTCGAAGTCCCAGTCCAGCCCCTGCTTGAGCTCTTCCAGGCCGGCGTAGGTCGTCCCGTTCACCGTGACCGGGAAGGTCAACGGTATACCGTCACTGTTCCCGTGCAGCGTGTAGGTATAGGAGGCCGTGCCGTTGGCCGTTTCCGTCACGACCAGCTGGCCGTAATGCCCCTGGGCCGTGACGCTGGTCTGGCTGCCCGCGGTCAGCTCCAGGCCTTCGGGCGTCGTCACGCCGGTACCGTCCGCCACGGCAAAGTGCAGGATGTCGCCATGATCCACGTCCGCAGCGTTGATGCTGCCCGTGACAGAAGCGGTCCCTGCGGCATCATTGTCGTAGGGGTTGTTCTCTTCGGGCTGTCCGGGCTTGTCGAAGGGGCTGTGATCGGACGTCGTCGTATCCCGGCCCACACCGGACTCATACAGCAGGCCGTCCGGGTCGCCCACGGTCAGCGACGGCTTGTCATTGCTGCCCGTAATGGTGATGGTCACGGTCTCCAG
>NZ_JBNPNC010000123.1:0-825 GCF_050314315.1 Desulfovibrio sp. SGI.102
GAGGGGCCCGCTTTGTTCTACGTTGTATCCTGCTGCTCTGCCTACAGCGACCGTTCCTGAAGGCCGGAGCGGGGCGTGCTGTCGGGGCGGGGAGGCTCGGTCACGCCTTCCATGCCGGGCAGGGCATCATGCACGTCCGTGGGGGGCAGTTCGCCTTCGCCCACGCGGGGGATGGCGCGACTGTCGCGCACGGTGAGCTTGCAGGCCAGACCATAACATTCGTACACCGCGGCCACAGTGGCCTGCAGGGGCTCGCCCTTGCGCAGCGGCGGCGGCACCAGCACATAATAGGTGCGGCTTTCGGAGCCCAGGTGCGGGCGGACATCGCAGGCGATGAGCCATTCGTCCTTTTCGTCGTTGTTCCAGTCCACGATGCCCAACATGGCCAGATTGATGGTCTGGGTGGGGTGGACGATGGTGAAGCCGGTCTTGCGCACGGTGGCATGGCTGGACGGCGTGCGCGTGGCGGCAAAGGTGCTGCCCAGATAGACGTGGCCCCTGTCATTGAACAAAAATTCAGGCGAGAGCTGGCGGAAAAGGATCTCGCCATAGTTCTCGCCCCCGCCACCGGGCAGGGAGATATAGCTGCCGTCGTCGGTGAGCAGGCCGCGGGCTTTCATTTCCTGGGGCATACGCTGGCTCATGGTCACGAAGCCGGGCTTGTCCACAACGGTCACGCCCTTGGCGCCGCAACCGGCCAGCAGGAAGGCCGCGCAAAGCAGCAGAAGAAAACGGGTCATTGGGTACCTCGGTAAAAAATCGTATCAGGAAAAGAGGTGTACGCGTCCCGGCCGGGCTTGTAAAGCCGCTTTCCCCCCTGTCTTT
>NZ_JBNPNC010000124.1:0-799 GCF_050314315.1 Desulfovibrio sp. SGI.102
CATGCTGGATGAAAAATATACCGGGAACGGCAAAGTGGTGCTGCTGGCCGGGGGCGGCAAGATCTACACGGACATCGCGGCGCGTTTCGTGCGCAGTGAGCGCAGCCTGGAAGAGATAGTGGCCTCGCCCTATTCCCGGCAGATCGTGCGCAATATCCTGGAAAGCGGGCATCGCGCCGCGCTGGAATTCGACTTTTTCCTGTTCGGCGTGGAAGGCTATTCTCGCGTGACCGAGACCCAGCTGGTGCGCAAGCGCCTGGCTTCCTACCTCATCAAGTCCGGTCGTGCGGATTTGGGCGGCAAACGGCGTTTTTCCGTGGTCTATCCCGCCAGCGTGCGTGACTTCGGTGCCGAGGTGACCCTGCCTGACGGGCACACGACCCGTATGACAGGCCGGGACCTGGCCGACCTGACTCGCCAGTGGTACGACGCCGGGCTGGAAGCCGGACTGCCGGAAGAAGACCTGCGCTACCTCAAGCCCCAGGCCACGGAGTTCAAGGCCATCATCGGCATGAACGCCCATGCCCTGCTGGACTGGTTCTCCATCCGCTGCTGCCGCAACGCCCAGCACGAAATCCGCCATCTGGCCTGGCAGATGCTTTCCCTGTGCCGCAAGGCCGCACCTGACCTGTTCCAGGGGGCCGGGCCCAGCTGTGTGCATCTGGGCTACTGCCCTGAGAATCGCCTGCAGAACCCCAAATGCCGCGGCCGTATCCTGACCCAGGAAGAAGCCCTGGCCATCCTGCGCGAGCACCGGGGCGGCCAGATCGCCCGTGCCGAAGAATTCGAAGCGGAATAA
>NZ_JBNPNC010000125.1:0-778 GCF_050314315.1 Desulfovibrio sp. SGI.102
AAAGTGCTTGAGCAAGCCCAAAAACCGGGTTCCCAAAGAAGTAGTCATAGCGCTTGCCTTGGCTCTTCTTGATGAAAAAACCTTCAAACAGGACTTTGCAGCACTCTGTAATAGCATAACGGCTGAGGACCTCGCCGAGCTGGAAGGGAGCACAGCCAAAACGATCTGCTCAACCCTTGCTGAAAAGCACAACCTCTGCGGCGCGTTTCCAGAAAAGCCTCTCTGGGCACTTGCTTTTTGGGCTGTCCAAAAAGGATGGTTCAAGAAGGATGGGAAAAACACGACCAAGTGATTTTGGGCGTATCCTTCGGGGTACGCCCTTCTTCTTTTGATGTCTGTAAGATGATGTTTCATCTTCCGATACTCCTTCTAAAAAAGTGAAGCCCTCCGCGTATGCAGAGGGCAAAATGGCTGCTCGCACTATTTCGAGCATGTATTTACTATACGAAAAAATGCAGCAAAAGTCAAGATAGCTTATTTTCACAACAAACACGATGAAACTTCATCGCATATTAATGAAAAAATTGCTTCAAGTAGCATCTTTTTTACAAATATACATCTCTTTAAAAGGTGTATTTTCAATGTTGCGGTGAATATACACAGCACGAGTAGATGTAACGGTGTTCGTGCACTGCTTTGATGGATGTACGATGTGCCAACGATGCCGCGAACATCTACACCGCCTTAACGATGCCTAAAACATCGTTTTACTGAAAACATTGCCAGAAGCGTTTACCATGCGATGAAGACACAAAAGGGGGTGTACCAAACGACACAC
>NZ_JBNPNC010000126.1:0-777 GCF_050314315.1 Desulfovibrio sp. SGI.102
TAAATGCTTTATCAAGCCCCAAAACAGGGTTCCCAAAGAAGTGGTTGCAGCGCTTGCCTTGGCTCTTCTTGATGGAAAATCTTTCAGGCAAAATCTTTCGGAGCTCTGCAACGAAATAACGGCTGAGGATGTAGCCGAGCTGTCAAGAAAGCCCCCCTTTGCGCTTTGCTCAGCCCTTGCTAAAAAATACAACCTCTGCACCGTCCCCCCGGAAAAATATCTCTGGGCACTCGCTTTTTGGGCTGTCAAAAAAGGATGGCTTAAGAAGGACGGGGAAAGCACGGCCAAGTGATTTGGGGCGTATCCTTCGGGGTACGCCCTTCTTCTTTTGATGTCTGTAAGATGATGTTTCATCTTCCAATACTCCTTCTAAAAAAGCGAAGCCCTCCGCGTATGCAGAGGGCAAAATGGCTGCTCGCACTATTTCGAGCATGTATTTACTATACGAAAAAACGCAGTAAAAGTCAAGATGGCTTATTTTAACAACAAACACGATGAAACTTAATCGCATATTAATGGAAAAATTGCTTTAAATAGTATCTTTTTTACAAATATACATCTCTTTAAAAGGTGTATTTTCAATGTTGCGGTGAATATACACAGCACGAGTAGATGTAACGGTGTTCGTGCACTACTTTGATGGATGTGCGATGTGCCAATGATGCCGCGAGCATCTACACCGCCTTAACGATGCCTAAAACATCGTTTTACTAAAAACATTGCCAGAAGCGTTTACCATGCGATGAAGACACAAAAGGGGGCGTACCAAACGACACG
>NZ_JBNPNC010000127.1:0-739 GCF_050314315.1 Desulfovibrio sp. SGI.102
ACCGGGAACCAGCGTAAACGGCATGAAAATGGATCCTCGTTCGTGCAGCTTGAAGCCAGCCTCCTTGAGCCGGGCGTTCTGCTCGTAGAACTCCTTCATGGCCTTCTTTACCTTATATAAGGAAGGCCCACCGGTCTTGCCGACCATCCTGAACTCGAAGCACATGGAGCCGCCGTTCACACCAAGCGCCTGGGACAGCCAATAGCCGTTGTCGCCTTCGTTCTCCCACAAGCGAAAGCACACGAGGGGATCACCATTGGCTTTGTACGGCCAATGAGCGCAGGCGAACCACGTTTCTTCGTGCTCCTCGTCGTCACCGGTCACAAGCGCGTACTGGCCGCGCCACGGCGTTCTGTCGCCAACACGCATGGATATGGCCTTATTCATGGCTTGGAAGATTTGCCGCTCAACGCTCTCGGTAAGCGATTCAACTTCAATGGTGTCAGGGTTGTCGAGAAGGTACAGACACATTTCTTTCGTGTAAGACATAAATAACTCCTATCTTATAATAAACGAAAAGCCCCCTGCATGAATGCAGAGGGCTTTAGCCGAAAGCCATTTTTCGGCTTTTTACTATTATACCATATTTTATAAAAAAGTCAATATGGAATTAGTATTACTCTTATTTTGTCCGTTATTTTTTAAATCATAGCGTAGTATGATAAAAATATCCTATATAAGTCCAATATATTTCTCGAAGAAAGCTTTAGAGGATGTCCGGCATGTTTTTTGATTTTAA
>NZ_JBNPNC010000128.1:0-722 GCF_050314315.1 Desulfovibrio sp. SGI.102
CTTTGACGCCGCCCTGTATCCAGCCTTCCCGGGGCGGCGTTTTTATTGGGAGAAACGTTATGGATTCACTTGGGCAACGCATCCGTCAATTGCGTGGTACGCGTTCGCAAAACACCTATGCTGCCCAACTAGGCATCAGCAAAGGATCGCTGGGCGCCTATGAGCGCGATGCCAGTACGCCTGATGCCGACACGCTGTCAGCCATCTGCTTGCTGGAAGACGTATCGTGTGATTGGCTGCTGCTCGGCAAAGGAGATAGACAGGGGATCTTTCCGCCTTCCACGCCAGTCGCAGGAGAAGGACGGCTCGGAGATATCGAGCGTCGCCTTGTTTTTGTTGAAGAACTCCTGCACTCGCTGCTGCGTGCCCATAACAAGCAATAGTAGCGTAATATACAAGGCCACAATTAAAGAAGCATACCGTTTTCCCGGAGGTGCGCTCCCCCTTCGAGGGCAAGATTTCGGGCGTTCCCCGGCAAGGAGATATCATGTTCCATTTTTCAAAGATTCTTCCCGGTCTGGCGCTGATGATGGCGCTGCCCCTGGCTGGCTGCGAACTTGGCGGCAAGCCGGACGTTGTCTGCGTGGATGTGGAACGCGTCCTCAGCCAGTCCAGGGCCGCGCAGCAGGCCAACGAACACCTGGCCAAAGTCCAGGCCATCCTGCAGAACGGCCTGGATGTCTATCAGGAAGAACTGAAAAAAAGCCCTGAAGAAAAACGCC
>NZ_JBNPNC010000129.1:0-701 GCF_050314315.1 Desulfovibrio sp. SGI.102
TATAACTGGGCTCTTGAACAATGGGGCATCCAGTACAGGGCATGGCGCGAAGACGACACGCTTCCAAAGCCTTCCCAGTTTTCCCTCCGCAAACAGCTGAACGAGATCAAAAAGGAAAGCTTCCCCTGGATGCTCGAGGTGACGAAGTGTGCCCCTCAACTGGCGATCATCCAGCTTGGAGAAGCCTTCAAGAACTTCTTCGCGCATCGTGCCGCCTATCCGAAATTCAGGAAGAAGGGCGTGCACGACAGGTTCAGCATCTCCAATGACCAGTTCGCCGTTCAGGGAAAACGCATACGGATCCCCAAGCTTGGATGGGTCAGGATGCGTGAGGCTTTGCGATTTTCAGGAAAGCTCGTATCGGCCACTGTTTCCCGCATGGCCGACAGATGGTTCGTGAGCATCACGGTGGATACGGAAGACAGACGACAGCAGCACAACGAGAACCAAGAGGCTGTTGGTGTCGATCTTGGAGTATCCGCCCTTGCGACGCTCTCCACCGGGGAAGTAGTACAGGGGCCGAAAGCTTACAGCAAGCTTGTCAAAAGGCTCGTGCGACTCTCACGAAGTCTTTCGCGAAAAGCGCGTGGGTCGAACAATCGTGAAAAAGCACGACGGAAGCTCGCCAGGCTCCATGCCAGGATCGCCAATATCAGGCAGGAAGGACTGCACCAGCTTACGACATCGCTGGCCAGAAGGTT
>NZ_JBNPNC010000130.1:0-627 GCF_050314315.1 Desulfovibrio sp. SGI.102
TGGGAGGGTGCGCCCCGTCGCGACTTCCGCCGTCCCGAGCGTGACGGCTTCCGCAAGCCCGGTTTCCGGCAGGATGCCGACAAGCCCTTCCGCAAGAACTCGTTCCGCAGGGACGGCAAGCCCGCCTTCGGCTCCCGCCGCCGGGACAGGGGCTTTGACGGCCTGGCGCTGAACGACGACGAAGAATAAAAAAACGGGCGGTACCCGCGAAGGTATCGCCCGAAAACGTAAAGATGGACGCACGCCGCGCCCACGGCCCCTGCCGCTGCAGGCACATATGCCGCAAGCAGGGGATTCGGCCCGGCGCAGGCGCAGGACGCCGAGGAGAGCTCATGGATCAGGAAGAACGCATCATCCGGCTGGAAGAGCTGGCCTATTTTCAGGAAGAACGTCTGCGCGAACTCAACGAGGCCCTGACGGCCCAGCAACAGCAGATCGACACGCTGGAGCACCGTCTGGCCGAGACCATGGAGCTGGCCCGCAACCTGCGCGATCAGCTGGGACAGACCGGTAACGGGGCCCCGGTCAACGATCTGCCGCCCCACTACATGCCCGAGCGTTACTGATCGGGCCGGGCGACAGGCAGTTGAGCAGATCTATGCGAGGGGGAGAGGGAAACCGTTTTGT
>NZ_JBNPNC010000131.1:0-624 GCF_050314315.1 Desulfovibrio sp. SGI.102
AAGGTTTAATATTGATTCTATATTGACTTTTTTATAAAATATGATATAATAGTAAAAAGCCGAAAATGGCTTTCGGCTAAAGCCCTCTGCATTCCCGCAGGGGGCTTTTCATTTATTATAAGATAGGAGTTATTTATGTCTTACACGAAAGAAATGTGTCTGTACCTTCTCGACAACCCCGGCAACATTGAAGCCGAATCGCTTACCGAGAGCGTTGAGCGGCAGGTCTTCCAAGCCATGAATAAGGCCATATCCATGCGTGTTGGCGACAGAACGCCGTGGCGCGGCCAGTACGCGCTTGTGACCGGCGACGACGAGGAGCACGAAGAAACGTGGTTTGCCTGCGCTCACTGGCCGTACAAAGCTAACGGTGATCCCCTTGTGTGCTTTCGGCTGTGGGAGAACGAAGGCGACAACGGTTACTGGCTGTCCCAGGCGCTTGGTGTGAACGGCGGCTCCATGTGCTTCGAGTTCAGGATGGTCGGTAAGACCGGCGGGCCTTCCTTATATAAGGTAAAGAAGGCCATGAAGGAGTTCTACGAGCAGAACGCCCGGCTCAAGGAGGCTGGCTTCAAGCTGCACCAACGAGGATCCATTTTCATGCCGTTCACGCTGGTTCCCGGC
>NZ_JBNPNC010000132.1:0-619 GCF_050314315.1 Desulfovibrio sp. SGI.102
ATCCTTCTTTGCGCATCCGCAGCACTGGCTGATGAAGTAAAGACCGACCACTTTACGCTGAACCTTCCCTCCGGCTGGACGCAACCCCAGCCTGTCCAGTCTGCCCAAGGCGCGACCATGGCCATCCTCCAGAACGCCGCCGAACAGACCGTCATCACTGTGGCCGTCACGCCTGTCCCGCTTTCCGCCAAAGATCTTGCGATTCAGACCATTGCCAATATGAAGGCTGCCGGTTTCACGACCTCCGAACCTGTGGCTTCCGGCGATTCCTATGTGGGAGAATTCTCCAAAGAGCAGGTCAAGGGCGTCAGCTATTTCAGTGCCAACGGCAAGCTCGGCAGCGTCATCACCATCATGGGCGCTTCCCTCGATGCCGGTAAGAAGATGCTGAAGGACAATCTCAAGCCTGCCGACAGTAAGCTCTTCCCCACTGATTTCTAGCCGCTGCACTCCCCAGCTTTGCACAAACAACGGCCCCCGTCCCGACAGGACGAGGGCCTTTTTATTCCGCATTGTCGCAGAGAACCCGGCAGGCATGCCAAGGAATAATTCCTCCACCATGAGCTCGCTAATGCGACTGCGGACCAATTGCCCAGCAGCACATTCCGAAGAAAGAAAG
>NZ_JBNPNC010000133.1:0-593 GCF_050314315.1 Desulfovibrio sp. SGI.102
TTGCTTTGGCCTGTATCCTTTGGAGAAAACTGGTATAGCAAGATGTATGCCGGACATTCTCTTGCTGGACTCCAGAAGAGGGGCTAAGTTTATTTTTTGAAGGGCTGGGAATTTTCAACTGGAAATGAGAACAGAGGGTTTGGAAAAAAGTTCTCCCGTCCCCCCCTTGCATCCCCCCATCCTTTCCAAAAATTTTTGTTTTGGAAGATGGCAACGACGGAGACCTGTCATGCTGACCAGAGGAAAGTTTTTTCAGGGTGGGGGAGAGCGCGAGGGACAGTTTTTACGGCAGATTGTAAATTGAAACGCAACACGGGGCTTGCGTAAAACAGGAAGACCCACAACAGTCAAGGTTGGAAAAAAACAAACCTCACAATGAGGAGACTGTCGTGGGTCATCATCAGCTTACACAAACACATCGGGAAATACTAGCCAGCCTCATTGCCGGGAATCTTTCCATTCGGAGAATAGCGGGGATCTTGGGCTACGCGCCTTCCAGCATCAGCAGGGAGCTGAAACGCAACAGCGGGAAAGACAGGAAATATCAGGCGGATATGGCGCAACGCAAGGCTGTCTGGCGGAACACGAAGGAC
>NZ_JBNPNC010000134.1:0-551 GCF_050314315.1 Desulfovibrio sp. SGI.102
CCAAGTCCGCTGTTCGCTATCTGCCCGATTTGCCGGACATAGACGACCGCCCAGGCGCCAATATTTATGGTCACTGGGAATGCGATCTCATACATGGTCATCGGCATTCAGGCTATATCCTGACGGCTGTGGAACGCAAAAGCGGCTTTCTCATGGCTGCATTTTGCCGGACGCGAAACGTGGAGTGCGTCTCTTCCTGCCTGAAGGAGCTGTTTTTCTGCGTCCCCGCACGCTATCGGCATACCTTGACCTATGACAGGGGCAAGGAGTTCTTCGGCTTCCGGCAGGTCGATGAGGCCCTTCAGGTAAAAAGTTACTTCTGCCATCCGGGCTGTCCGGGGGAACGTGCGCTGAACGAACAGAGCAACGGCCTGTTGCGGCAGTTCTTTCCCCGAAGGAGGGATTTTTCCCGGCTGACCAATGAAGAGATAGCAAGGGCGGTGGCTCTCATAAACCACCGCCCAAGAAAGAAGTTCGGTTATCTTTCGACTGTCGAGCAGCTGCGGGAAAAGGGTATCCTGCTTGCGGTGCAATTCATTTGACAATCTGCC
>NZ_JBNPNC010000135.1:0-513 GCF_050314315.1 Desulfovibrio sp. SGI.102
TTATGGGCTTTAGCCTGTTGAGCGCCTGACAGGCGCGAAACAAAAAACCACCCGCTATGCGGGTGGAGACAATACGTTATACACACAAAAACACCTTTCCGCTACGATGAAGTTGTTCAAGCCCATCGCAACATTAACGGAAAGGTGTTTTTGTTATGGGAACCAAGGCTCATAGCCTAGCGCATACGAAATGGTTGTGCAAGTATCATATCGTCTTTACTCCAAAATATAGAAGAAAAATAATCTTCGCACAGCTCCGTGAAAGTATAAAAGAAATTCTGCAATGCCTCTGCAAATATAAAGGGGTTGAGATTCTGGAAGGGCATCTGATGCCGGATCATGTCCACATGCTGGTGTCCATTCCTCCTAAAATCAGTGTGGCAAATTTCATGGGCTACCTGAAAGGAAAAAGTTCGTTGATGATATTCGATAAGCACGCAAACCTTAAATATAAGTTTGGCAACAGAAAATTTTGGGCCGAAGGATATTATGTCAGTACGGTGGGGCTTAGAG
>NZ_JBNPNC010000136.1:0-474 GCF_050314315.1 Desulfovibrio sp. SGI.102
GGGTATCCCCATATGTCCTGGCAATAGGGCGCAGGATAAAAGAGATGTGAGCAAGGTCAGGAGCAACATTCCTTTGGTAAGCCCGGTCGGCAGCGTCAGCAGTTTGTTATAAGAGCAGCCGTGAGCCACAACATGCTCAGACAAACATGCGCAAGCAGCAATGCACGTTTGAGAGAGCATCGGCACACACAAAGCCATATTCCAGACAAGAACCAAACGATCAGGCAGGCAAGGTGAAGCAAGTAAAGACTTTCCGAGGCATAGTACCACAGTCGAGCCACGGGCCCTTCACCGCCCCACAAGCAAGCGTATTTCTCCGGTGCGGTTTTGACGTCCCAGACTTCACTCATCCATACTATGGTCATGAAGCAACAAAACAGCAGCCATATAAATTCCCATGAAACAATCTTTATGGATGCTAACTTATTGTTCATTGTGATTTTTTAAGGAGATATACGTTCACGATATGTAGAG
>NZ_JBNPNC010000137.1:0-455 GCF_050314315.1 Desulfovibrio sp. SGI.102
GCGTCCTGCCGGAACCCGGGCTTGCGGAAACCGTCGCGGTCGGGACGGCGGAAATCACGGCGGGGCGCACCCTCCTGCTCGTCATCGAAGCGGGGGAAGGGCGCACGGCGTTTTTGGCCGTCCTGCCCTTCGTCGCCGTCGCTGTCGTTGAAGCGCCGGGGACGGAAGCCGTCCTTACGGAAAGGCCGGCCCTCGTCGTCACGACGCGGCCGGAAGGGACGCCGGGCTTCTTCGCCATCGCGGTTCACGAAACGGTCGCCACGGGGACGGAAGGGACGTTCGTCCTGACCATCCCTGCGGAAGGACGGGCGGGCCTGCGGGGCCTCGTCCCCGTCACGGGCGGCATCGGGGAAGGGGCGCGGGCGGAAGGGCTTGTCCGCGTCCTGCCGGAAGCCGGGCTTGCGGAAGCCGTCACGCTCGGGACGGCGGAAGTCGCGACGGGGCGCACCCTCCCG
>NZ_JBNPNC010000138.1:0-438 GCF_050314315.1 Desulfovibrio sp. SGI.102
AAGGAACAGGCGAGGGGGAGAAGGAAACCGTTTGGAAAAACGGTTCTCCCTCTCCCCCTCGCGCTCCCCCTTTCCCTTCCCAAAACTTTTAACAGGAGACAGCGCGGCAAGGAGCAGGTAGTGTCCCGCCACTCCTTGCTCTCCCCGGCAACCGCGCTGCCTGACTTCAAGCATAAGGAAACGACCATGAGCGAGACTCCCCGCCACATCCACTGCGTCAACCCCGAACACACCGGTGCGCGCGTCACCGTGCGTCTCCAGCCCGAGGACCACTGGCTCTCCATCCCCCGCCCCAAGACCTCCCGCCAGCTGCTGACGGCCCTGGGGCTGGCCGAGGAATGTGCCCTGGTGGCCCGCGACGGCGAACTGCTCACCCCCGACCGCCAGATCTGGCCCAACGACGAGCTGCTGGTCCGCAAAGTCGCCAGCGTGGGCTAG
>NZ_JBNPNC010000139.1:0-434 GCF_050314315.1 Desulfovibrio sp. SGI.102
CGCGTTTTTCTTCAGGGCTTTTCTTCAGTTCTTCCTGATAGGCGGCCAGGCCGTTCTGCAGGATGGCCTGGACTTTGGCCAGGTGTTCGTTGGCCTGCTGCGCGGCCCTGGACTGGCTGAGGACACGGTCCACATCCACGCAGACCACGTCCGGGCCGGTATCCAGGCAACCGGACAGGGGCAGGGCCAGCATAAGGGCGAGACCGGACAGAAAACGGGGAAAACGGGACATGTTGTCTCCTTGTGATGGTATGCGATCCGGCCGGGGCCGGACGTGGGGCGCCGCGTATGGGCGGCCGGCATGAGCGTTGGATGGTGCGGCGAAATTTTTACGGGATAGCCGTTTTTTGCAAAATGCTCCTTCCCGTTTCGGGGCCCGGCGCGGCCAATAAAAACGCCGCCCCGGGAAGGCTGGATACAGGGCGGCGTCAAAA
>NZ_JBNPNC010000140.1:0-389 GCF_050314315.1 Desulfovibrio sp. SGI.102
CCTGTACTATCTGCCACGTTGGCCGGGGTCATATTGACGAGCAGGAGACGACCGTCGGAATCCACTGCTACATGCCGTTTTCTACCAACGATCTTCTTGTGGGCATCGATCCCACGATCCGAAGCATGTGGGGCCTTCACTGACTGGCTGTCCAGGACTGCAAGAGAAGGGGCGAGAGTCTTTTTCTGGCGATGCCGGTCGAGCATGGTACAAATATCGAGTATCGTTGCAAAGAGGAAACGCCTCATCAGTCGTCGAAACCACCAGTAGACAGTTTGCCACGGCCCGAATTCTTGCGGGAGCATCCTCCACGAACATCCAGAACGTATGAGATAGCGCAACGCATTGATGATCTCACGCAGGTCTGTTTTGCGCCTCCGACCTTCTCC
>NZ_JBNPNC010000141.1:0-342 GCF_050314315.1 Desulfovibrio sp. SGI.102
AGGCCGAAAACAATGGTTTTTCCGCGTGCTCCACGGCCTCTGATGCCCCTGACCCGGCGAGCGCCGAAGTAGCTTTCATCAACCTCGACTTCCCCTTTGACGGGAGACTCCGCCTCGCAATAACGGGCAATTCTTTCCCGGAAAGCCGTCACATACCGGTTGACGGTGTTTCGGTTAACACCGGACAATTCCGCAATCTGTGAAGCTGTCAAATCAACGGAAAAAAGCTTCACAAGTTGCCGAATTTTTGCCTCGGAAATTCTTGAACGATATGCGTACTTGTTTTTCATTGCCATGACTACCTGGATAACCTTTTTAGGATATCTCAGCTAGTCAAGAGCC
>NZ_JBNPNC010000142.1:0-301 GCF_050314315.1 Desulfovibrio sp. SGI.102
GTTTTGGCCTGTATCCTTTGGAGAAAACTGGTATAGCAAGATGCATGCCGGACATACTCTTAGTGACCTGCGCTGCGTAAGCAGAAGGTACGCAGGGGATTTTATCGATACTGGAACTATTGTCTTATGGACTGGGTGTCTCCCACATCCCTTCCGAGAAAAATTCCAGGCTCCCACCCCCTATCCCGGTAAGCACTCCTCTCCTTATGAGGAGATCTGACAGACCATCTCGAAAGATCGACGATATTTCAAGGTGCTATGAGCGGCCGTCCCCGAAACAAAAAAAACCGGCGGAGCGGGG
>NZ_JBNPNC010000143.1:0-301 GCF_050314315.1 Desulfovibrio sp. SGI.102
GGACAAGCCCTTCCGCCCGCGCCCCTTCCCCGATGCCGCCCGTGACGGCGACGAGGCCCCGCAGGCCCGCCCGTCCTTCCGCAGGGATGGTCAGGACGAACGCCCCTTCCGTCCCCGTGGCGACCGTTTCGTGGATCGCGATGGCGAAGAAGCCCGGCGTCCCTTCCGGCCGCGCCGTGACGATGACGGCCAGCCTTTCCGCAAGGACGGCTTCCGTCCCCGGCGCTTCAACGACCGCGACGGCAACGAAGGGCAGGACGGACAGAAACACCGTGCGCCCTTCCCCCGCTTCGATGACGAG
>NZ_JBNPNC010000144.1:0-286 GCF_050314315.1 Desulfovibrio sp. SGI.102
GGGCATGGGGATATCCTCCTGTCTGGTTGTAACGGGCAAGAAATTCTTCTGTTTCTTTGTTGCTTCTCTTCTACTTCGTCTTTTCTACTTCTTTTCGTTTTTGGCGCCCTTGTCGTTCTTGCCGGTCTTTTCTTCCTTGCCGGCCTTTTCGTCGGGGCCGTCGGCATGGGTACGGATGCTGACCTTGGGCAGCTCGGCGAACTGCACACTGCCGGCGTCCATGCGGCTGATGATCTCGGCGGTGATGTCCATGGACGCAGGAGCGGAAAGGACGTTCTGGCGGGCA
>NZ_JBNPNC010000145.1:0-274 GCF_050314315.1 Desulfovibrio sp. SGI.102
CTCCATCATAGGCATCGAGGATCTGAATGTACGCGGGATGCTGAGAAACAGACGTTTATCCAGATCCATAGCAGATGGCGCTTTTTATGAGTTCCGTCGGCAGCTGGAATATAAAAGCGGCATATATGGCGGGACAGTTGTTGTGGCCGACCGCTGGTTCGCCAGCAGCAAAACATGTTCCGACTGCGGTCACAGGCTGGAAGCCTTGCCTCTGTCCGTGCGTCACTGGGTATGCCCCGAATGCGGGACATACCATGACCGTGACGTCAATGCC
>NZ_JBNPNC010000146.1:0-274 GCF_050314315.1 Desulfovibrio sp. SGI.102
AGCATTGACGTCACGGTCATGGTATGCCCCGCATTCGGGGCATACCCAATGACGCATGGACAGAGGCAAAGCTTCCAGCCTGTGACCGCAGTCGGAACATGTTTTGCTGCTGGCGAACCAGCGGTCGGCCACAACAACTGTCCCGCCATGTATGCCGCTTTTATATTCCAGCTGCCGACGGAACTCATAAAAGGCGCCATCTGCTATGGATCTGGATAAACGTCTGTTTCTCAGCATCCCGCGTACATTCAGATCCTCGATGCCTATGATGGAA
>NZ_JBNPNC010000147.1:0-273 GCF_050314315.1 Desulfovibrio sp. SGI.102
CCTGCCTTTTGCCAGCGGGCCTGCGCATGGATGGGAATGGGGTTGCCTTGGCTGTGAAGATGCTCAAAACGAAAATATTGCAAGGCAGCGGTGTCGCCATCGACATCCAGCGGAATAGTGTTTGCGAATTTTCGGGACTGGCCCGGAAAGCACACGATGGTATTTTATGGACCATCATGCCTTTTCAAGGCGTCCTTCCTCCTACCGGCTGTTGATGGGGCAGAATTTTTTCCAGAGCAGGAACATCCCTCAACTTGCGCCAGCCATAAAAAA
>NZ_JBNPNC010000148.1:0-269 GCF_050314315.1 Desulfovibrio sp. SGI.102
TCCCTGACGCAGGCATCTTTCTGGGCAAGGATGCCACGGACGGTGACGTGGAGAGCAGCGCTCCCGTGAAGGGGGACTTCGGCCATCTGGTTCTGAACAACGACGGCACCTGGACCTATACCCTGAAGGGCGAAGGCGAAGCTGTGCGGGGGACGGCCAGCCTTGACGGCGAGACCTTCGACATCGATTCCATCGATGCTCTGCCGGAAGGCGCCACCATCACGGATACCTTCACCATCTATGTGAAGGACGAGCACGGTGCCTGGAAC
>NZ_JBNPNC010000149.1:0-261 GCF_050314315.1 Desulfovibrio sp. SGI.102
CGCCCGCCAGAACGTCCTTTCCGCTCCTGCGTCCATGGACATCACCGCCGAGATCATCAGCCGCATGGATGCGGGCAGTGTGCAGTTCGCCGAGCTGCCCAAGGTCAGCATCCGTACCCATGCCGACGGCCCTGACGAAAAGGCCGGCAAGGACGAAAAGGCCGGCAAGAACGACAAGGGCGCCAAAAACGAAAAGAAGTAGAAAAGAAACAGAAGAATTTCTTGCCCGTCACAACCAGACAGGAGGATATCCCCATGCCA
>NZ_JBNPNC010000150.1:0-250 GCF_050314315.1 Desulfovibrio sp. SGI.102
AAAAAGGCTTCCAGGCGTACACCCGAGCTGGTGGCCTACGTCCAGGAAAAACTCCGGGAACGCTGGTCTCCCGAACAGATCGCGGGGCGCTTGCGTCTGCAGGCCGCCTGCCTCAACCTTCCCTTGATAAGTTTCAAGACTATTTACCGTTGGATACAGAAAGACAGCGATTCCAGCAAGGTACGGCCTTTCAAGGGGTATGGGAAATATCTTCGTCTGAAGCGGCCAGGAAAAGTCTTTTCCAGGCGCA
>NZ_JBNPNC010000151.1:0-245 GCF_050314315.1 Desulfovibrio sp. SGI.102
AAAATACTCGAAGCTCTCATTGTCGAACCTGATTTTGAATGGCTCATCATTGATGCCAGTCATTGCAAAGTACATCCCCATGCGGCGGGCGCTGCGGGAGGTAATGAGGCCATGAGCCGCACAAAAGGGGGCTCAACTCAAAAATACATCTGGCCGTGGATGCGCATGGTATGCCGGTCAGAGTTATTGTTACAGAAGGTACCCGAGCTGATTGCAAAGAGGCCTGTGCGTTGATTGACGGGTTG
>NZ_JBNPNC010000152.1:0-236 GCF_050314315.1 Desulfovibrio sp. SGI.102
ACCTATCTTGGATTTGTTGTGGAAGTCGTGAAACGCACACCAGGGCAGACAGGCTTTCAGCCAGTGGCGAAGCGTTGGGTAGTTGAACGAACATTCGGCTGGCTGGTTCGCTGGAGGCGTCTTGTGCGGGATTACGAGCGACGCCTTGATGTGTCTGAGTCCATGACTCAAATAGCCATGGCAAGCATACTGTTGAAACGTTTCATTATTGATAAATGAGTTTCCAAACACGCTCT
>NZ_JBNPNC010000153.1:0-219 GCF_050314315.1 Desulfovibrio sp. SGI.102
ATCCGGAAAAAGATCCGGGATCCGCATCGGTCCACCTGAAAACGTGCCTGCTGCCCGAGGCCTCATTGGACGCCGGTTCGTTTACAGGCTGGGGAGCATGGTTGGCTGATGTGATAATGAAAACGAGCATCGCGCGCTGTCTGAGGAAGATAGAAGGGGATTTCATCCTGTTGCACGGAACACAAGCGCCGACATCCCCGCAGGCCCAGCGGCAAAAGT
>NZ_JBNPNC010000154.1:0-214 GCF_050314315.1 Desulfovibrio sp. SGI.102
GCTTTGGCCTGTATCCTTTGGAGAAAACTGGTATAGCAAGGTGTATGCCGGACATTCTCTTACTCGACCTGAATTCTGTTCTAACAAAAGAGTGTGGGCGATATTTTGTTCCACTCTCCATCATCATTAAGAGCATCATATCCGCCCACATTTGCGAACGCAATGCTGTTATGGGCAGTCCACATGCAATATACTGTATTCATTATCATTAGAG
>NZ_JBNPNC010000155.1:0-213 GCF_050314315.1 Desulfovibrio sp. SGI.102
ACGTCTATACGGAGATCGTTCCTGATTGCTCCAGAGCCACTCTCCAGGGCATCATACGTGGACGTGTAGACCTTGAAAGCGTCATTCATTCCGATGGTTGGCGAGGTTATGACGGGCTCGTCGATTTGGGATACCAAAAACACTTCCGCGTCCAGCATTCGCACAATGAATTTTCCAATAAACACTCACATATCAATGGGATAGAAAGTTTTT